>CALSAF010000065.1:0-22255 GCA_943372805.1 Rhizobium sp. Q54 | reverse complement strand
GGCGGCTGTCGAGGTCTTCCGACAGGCCGGCCTGGAAAACCAGCGCCTGCAGGCCGAGACCGAGGCAGCCCGTGCCGAGGCCGACCATGAGCGCGCTCTGCGTGACCAGGATCGTATCATCGAGGCCGAAGCGCTGCGCTTTGTCATCGAGGCCCTCGGCGCCGGCTTGCATCGCCTCGCCGAGTGCAACATCCGCATGACCCTGGACGATGCCTTCGACGCCCGCTTCGAGCCCTTGCGGCAGGACTTCAACCACTCCATCGCCACCTTCCAGGCGACATTGGAGAAGGTCATGGACGAGACCCGCCGACTGCTCGAGAACAGCCAGGAAATGCGCGAGGCCTCCAGCAATCTCGCGAGCCGCACGGAACAGCAGGCAGCAGCCCTGGAAGAGACCTCCGCAGCGCTTGAGCAGGTCACCGCGACAGTCCGCGCATCGGCAGACCGCACCAGCGACACCCGGGAACTGGTCCGGGAAGCAAAGAACTGTGCGATTGCGTCTGGAGGCGTCGTTCGCTCGGCCGTATCAGCCATGGAGCGGATCGAATCCGCCTCGTCCGAAATCGGCCAGATCATCGGAGTGATCGACGAGATCGCCTTCCAGACCAACCTGCTGGCGTTGAACGCCGGCGTTGAAGCAGCACGTGCCGGTGATGCAGGCAAGGGCTTCGCCGTGGTCGCCCAGGAAGTCCGGGAACTGGCCCAGCGCTCCGCCAATGCCGCACGCGACATCAAGGGTCTGATCCAGAAATCGAGTGTCGAAGTGTCCTCGGGCGTCCAGCTCGTCGGCGAAACGGGTAGCGCCCTCGATCAGATCGGCGACTATGTCAGCCGTATCGACACCAATGTCGATGCCATCGCAACCGCTGCACGCGAGCAGGCCCTCGGTTTGCAGGAAATCGGGGCCGCGATCAGCAGCATCGACCAGATGACCCAGCAGAATGCTGCCATGGTCGAGGAAACCACCGCCATTAGCCACACACTGGCCGAAGGTGCCGTGCAACTCACCAAGCTCGTCAACCATTTCCAGCTGAGCGGGCGAAACGACAGCCGCGGCACCACCCGAGGGATCGTCGGTCAGCGAGCCGCCTGACCGCAGCGATGCGCACAAAAAAACGCCCGGCCCTCCGCCAGGAGAGCCGGGCGCCTTGTTTTCAGTCGTTCGGGTCAGAACTTGACCGCGAGACCGACATTGACAACGTGCTGGTCGAAGTTCACGTCGGTGCCGCCGAGATCACCATCACCGAAATCGTTGTAGCGATATTCGACGCGGGTAAAGACGCGATCGGTCAGCGCGTAGTCCACGCCACCACCGATGGTCCAGCCATGCAGCGTGTCGTCTTCGTCAAAGCCAGTCCCTTGACCGGACACGTTGGTACCCGTGTAACCCCCGGCAGCAAACAGCAGGGCACGGTCCATGGCGTAGCCGACACGGGCGCGCGCCGACCAGTTCAGGCCGGAATCGAAGTCGGTACCGCCGACGGTCTCTTCGTTCCAGTCGTAGTTCAGGTCACCTTCGAGACCAACGACGAGCTGGTTGCCGAGATCCCAGTTGTAGCCGGCGAAGCCGCCGAACCGGGCGCCGTCGAAGTCTGCGGAACCGGCAATGCCTTCGATCTCGCCTTCACCCCAACCGTAGCCGGTCAGGATACCGGCATAGCCGCCTGCCCAGGAAAACTGCGGCGCGGTTTCAACAACCGCCGGCGGTTCCGCAGGAGCTTCGTAGATTGCGTCAGCGGCGAAAGCCGAGGTCGAAATTGCCAGAGCGGCGGCAGATCCGAGAAGGATGCTCTTCATCATGTTTTTAACTCCTGTGTTACAAGACCGATTATAGCGCCATTTATGGTTTAAGTATGTGGTGATTATACAACATAATTATCAAAACCAAACCGGCGCCTTTGTTCCCGCCGGTGCGAAGTTTTTCGCCCCGGACCCCACAGCAAGAAGCATCGAACGGTAAGTTAGTTCCCCAGCGTGGCGGAAAAAAGGACGGGTGTGTTAGGAGTGTGTCAAACCCGCAAAGGGCTGCTCTCGAAGCAAACCGGCGACCCGCACAAACAAGGGCGCCCGGCTCAACGGAGAACCGGGCGCGCCGATGACAAAAGTTTGGGAGGATCAGAAGCGGACGCCGAGGCCCACCTGGACGACATGCTGGTCGAGATCGACATCGGTGCCGTCGACCGTCTCGCTGCCATAGTCGTTATAGCGGTACTCGCCGCGCGCGAAAATCCGATCCGTCAGCGCATAATCGACGCCGGCGCCGATCGTCCAGCCGTTCAGCGTCTCACTGATATCAACGCCCGTATCCTCGTATTTCAGCTGCGTGGCGGTCCAGCCACCGGCTGCATAGAAGAGTGCCCGATCGACGGCGTAGCCGGCACGGGCACGGAGACCGCCTTGCACGGTCGTCTTCAGCGTCTCTGTTCCGGCACTGTATTCGTTCCAGTCATAGGCGAGATCCGCCTCCAATCCGACGACGAAGCTGGAACCGGCGGTCCAATTGTAGCCCGCAAAGCCACCGAACCGCCCACCGTCGAAATCAACATCTCCGCCCGTGCCACCTTGGCTCAATGTCGTGTCGCCCCAGCCGTAACCGCCCAGCACGCCGGCATAGCCACCCGCCCAGGACCAGGTGGAAGCCTCCTCCGCCATTGGGGGCGGCTCCGCCGGCGCGCTGACCGCGTCAGCCGCCTGAGCACCACCGACAAGGCCCAGCCCCGCCAGAACCCCGAGCAACAAAATTCTCCGCATCATTTTCTCCTTAATCCAAATGAAAGCCAAAGGCTCCACTTGGCCTAGGAAATGCAGGTGTTGCGCGCCAGTCCAATCTTTGCAGCTATTTGCCTCTCGTCCTTGCCCTCACTGTTCAGAAAGAAGGACGGACACCGTCGGCGCCCGCCCCACAGATCAGCCGTCCGCGGACTCGGTTAGAACCGGTAGGTGACGCCGGCACCAATCAGCCAGGGATCAAGCTTCGCCTTGCCGGAGTAATCCGTACCGCCGATGGTGGCGTCGAAGTCGGCCTTCAAGAACAGCTTCTTGACGTCGAAGTTCACACCCCAATGCTCGTTGACCATGTAGTCGGCACCGATCTGCAGCGCAGTACCGAAGGTGTTCTTGACGTCGAGGCTGCTCGCGGCATCTCCCTCCTGGCTGTAGAACATGGTGTAGTTCACGCCCGCACCGATATAGGGCTTGAAGGCGCCGAAGTCGGTGAAGTGATACTGCAGCGTAAGCGTCGGCGGCAGCACCCATGTCTTGCCCACCTTGCCAACACTCGCCAGGCTGCCCTCGGCATGGATGTTGGCATAGGTCGTGCCCAGGATCAGTTCGGCCGCGATATTGTCGGTGAGGTAGTAGGTGATGTCGAGTTCCGGGATCACGCTGTCGCTGTACGACAGGTCCGACCCGGCAACACCATTCACCGAACCGCTGTCGTTGGTGACAACGCCAAGGCCACGCACGCGGATTTGCCACGGGCTGGCGGCAGCCACCGCCTCGGTCGCCGCCTCCGGAGCCGGTTCCATGAGAGGCGCCATATCCGCCGCGAGCGCTGCGGGGGCGAGCAGCATCAGCGTGGCGGTCGCGGCAAGGGCGCGGGTCGAGGCAGTTCGGACGATGGTCATCATTCTCTCCTTGAAACAGATATTGGCGTAAGCCGAGGCCAGCTAGCAGCTCCGGAGAGGGGAGCCGTTTGAGCCAGATCAATAGGTTAGACGATTGTTATGAACCAATGCGATCGCCTTCGCGACTGTAACTGCGAAGCCACAGCCAGGCTTGACGATTGGAAAGCGGGCGCACGAAGGGCGCGCCGGGATAGTCGGAAACGCAAGGGAAAGGGCCCGGCGCGAACAGAGCGCGACCGGGCCCTTCAGCGAGCATCCGGGAGCCTTGATCAGGCTGCGCGGCGCGAACCCGACGGCTGCGACAGCTTGGAACCTGACGCGACCACCATGCCGGCGGCTCCTTCGAGCCAGCCGGACACGAGTTCGAGCGCCAGAAAGCGATCGCGCGCAAACGGACCCGGCATCACCAGATGCTGCGTCTTGTCGGCAAAAAAGCCGAAGCGCTCATAATATGCGGCATCGCCGACAAGGAGGACCGCGCCATGACCGCGCTTCTTCGCCTCGGTAAGGGCCGCCCGCATCAGCGCGCCGCCGATGCCCTTGCCCTCATGGGCAGAAGCGACAGCGAGCGGACCGAGCAGCAGCGCTTCCACAGGCTTGCCCTCACGGCTAACGCCGGCCTCGACGTGCCAGAGCCGCACCGTGCCGATCACATGGCCGCCCGCATCACGGGCAACAAAGGCGAGTCCCTGGGCGGGAATCCGGCCACGGCGGATCTTCTCCGACGACTTCTTGCGACGATCCTTGCCCATGGCACGGTCGAGCAGCGCCTCGCGCGACACAACGTCAGCAGGCGTTTCATGATCAATGACGAATGCAGGCGCCGGCGCGAAAAGCGCGCGCATGCTGGTCAGAACAGCGGCCATTCTGGCCTCCTATCCCAAGCGATGACGATGATTGTGAAAGTCCGTGCCGGTTGGCCGGCACGGGAGACGTCAGATGACGTAAGACTTCAGCGGCTCGAAGCCGTTGAACGCCACCGCCGAATAGGTGGTGGTGTAGGCGCCGGTGCCCTCGATCAGAACCTCGTCGCCGATCGAAAGCGAGATCGGCAGCGGATACATGTTCTTCTCGTACATCACGTCGGCCGAATCGCAGGTCGGACCGGCAAGAACGCAAGGCTCCATCGCGTCGGCGTCATGGGCGGTGCGGATCGGGTAACGGATCGCTTCGTCCATGGTTTCGGCGAGACCGCCGAACTTGCCGATGTCGAGGAACACCCAGCGGTGCTCGTCATTGTCAGACTTCTTCGAGATCAGCACGACCTCGGCCTTGATCACGCCGGCATTGCCGACCATGCCGCGGCCCGGCTCGATGATGGTCTGCGGGATGTTGTTGCCGAAGTGCTTCTTCAGCGACGCCTTGATCGCCAGGCCATAAGCTTCTGCCGACGGGATGTCGCGCAGGTACTTGGTCGGGAAACCACCACCCATGTTGACCATCTGGAGCACGATGCCCTGCTTGGCCAGCGAGTTGAACACGCGCTTGGCATCGGCAAGGGCGCCGTCCCAGGCATCGACCTTGGTCATCTGCGAACCGACATGGAACGAGACGCCGAAGGATTCGAGACCCAGCTGGTGTGCGTAGACGAGAACATCGACGGCCATCTGCGGCACACAGCCGAACTTGCGGGAAAGCGGCCATTCGGCGCCTTCGCCATCCGTCAGGACGCGGCAGAACACACGGGCGCCGGGGGCGGCACGCGCGATCTTCTCGACTTCCTCATGGCTGTCGACGGCATAGAGGTTGACACCGAGTGCGAAGGCACGCGCGATGTCGCGCTCCTTCTTGATGGTGTTGCCGAACGAGATGCGCGAGGCATCTGCACCGGCATCGAGCGCCATCTGGATCTCGGCAACGGAAGCGCAGTCGAAGTTCGAACCCAGCGAGGCCAGGAGCTGGAGGATCTCCGGCGCCGGGTTCGCCTTGACTGCGTAGTAGATGGCGCTGTCCGGCAGGGCATGACGGAAGGCACCGAAATTGTCGCGCACGACGTCGAGGTCGACCACGAGGCAGGGACCTTCGGGACGTCGGGTGTTGATGAAGTCGAGGATGCGTGCAGTGGTCATCGATGTAACCTTCCAAATTCCAGCGATACCCGGAGCGGCCAAGCTCCGGATGGACAAAGGACGGCGAGACATCGCTCGAAACCAGTCGGTGGAGACACCGGTACCGTACGAACGCTCGACGCGCGAGACGATGGATGAACGCACTCTTGCCTGAGCGCATAAATCCGCTTTGTCTGCCATGGATTGGAGGGAGACCCTACCGCACTTCCGGCAATGATGGTGTGCCTCTTCAGTACCCCGGCTGATGGAAAGCCGGCAGAGAACCAGAAAGGCCCGCACCGTCGTTGCTTCAAGATGTCCTCGCATTTCCCGGTTGGCCGGAATAGCGACTGGAGGGGTTAGTTCCAGGTACCTTACCGATGACCTCACCTTAGGGACAAATCCCAGTTCGAGGGTCGGCGGACACCCACAGGCACGTGCGACTTTGGGCAAGCACGGAGATAAGAAAAGTGTCCGTCATAATCAAGAGGTTTTTTTGCCCCTGGTTAATTTCTGTGCGGCCAAGCTATTTCATTGAACAATCACCGTCCTGCGTTCACAATCCACGGGACAAGACAGGGGGAGCAAGATGGATACGCTGACGAGGATTCGCGCCTTTATCGACGTGGTGGAAGCGGAGGGCTTCTCCGCCGCCGCCCGCAAGACAGGCCGGTCCAAGGCGCTTCTCTCGAAATACGTCCGGGAACTGGAGGACGAACTGGGCGCGCTGCTTCTCAACCGCACGACACGCCAGTTTTCCCTGACCGAGGCCGGCCACACCTATTACCGAACCGCAGCCGATATCCTGAAGGAGATCGACAACCTCGCCGATCTGGTCCGCGAGAACAATGCGGACCTGAAGGGCAAGCTGAAGGTCACCCTGCCGCGCACCTTCATCGATGCGGAAATTGGCCAGTCGCTGATCGATTTCGCCAAGGAAAACCCGGAACTCTCGCTCGAGATCGTCGCCGAGGACCGCTTCGTCGACCTGATCGAGGAGGGCTTCGACCTCGGCATCCGAATCACCAAGCTCGATGATTCGGGCATGATCGCCCGCAAGCTCTCGGACTTCAGGGTCTATGCCTGCGCCACGCCGGCCTTTGTCGAGGCCCACGCCCCCCTGACCCATCCCAGCGAGTTGTCGCGGGTTCCGTTCCTGATCGACACCAACTCCCGTTCGCACAACAGCCTGCGTTTCATCGATTCCGACGGCAGCACGATCTCCGTCAGCGTGTCGGGCCCGATCGAGGTGAACAGCCCGCAGGCCACCCTGCGCGCGGCGCGCGCCGGCCTCGGGGTCGCCATGATTCCGGATTTCATCGCCCGTCCCTATCTGGCGTCGGGCGAACTGGTCTCGCTGTTCGACGAATTCATCGCCAAGGATCGGGGCATCTATGCCGTCTATCCCCACCGCCGCTACCTGCCGGCGAAGGTCCGCGCTTTCGTCGACTATCTCCACGCATGGTTCAAGCGCTATTCGTGAGACTGAGGGTCCCACTTTTGTCCCAATCATCGGACACGGAGGGGTGGAAAGCGAGAATTCTGGAAGGGTTTACGGGAATGCGGAAAGGCCTCGGTTACTGGGCGGCCGGAGCGGTCGTGGCGTTTGCGACGCCAGCGATCTCCCATCCTCACATCTTTGCCGAAGCACGCGTCGAGATCGTTGCCGCCGATGACGGTACGCTTAAGGAACTGCGAAACGTGTGGCGCTTCGACGATATCTTCTCCTCGAGCGTGCTCATGGACTTCGACAAGAACAGCGACCTGAAGCTCGACCACGGCGAACTGAACGAGATCGCCAACACCATCAGGGATTCGCTCGGCGACTACAGCTATTTCACCTCCATCACGAAGGACGGCGCTTCGAGCGAGATCGCACGGCCCGAAGTCTTCAACGTCGACTTCAAGGACAATCAACTGCTCGTCTTCTTCGTAGCGAAACCCAAGACACCAGTGAAGATCGGAGGCCGCATGACCTTCGGCATCTACGATCCGACCCTCTACACCGCGATCGACTTCGCCAAGGACGAGGACATGGCGGTGGAGGGCAAGGCCTTCGAGGCCTGCGCCCACAAGGTGGTGCGGCCCGACCCGGACGAAGTCATCTCCCAGAACCAGTTGAACCTGACGGAAGCCTTCTTCAGCGACCCGACAGGAAACGACATGGGCAAGCTCTTCGCCACCCGGCTGGATGTGACATGCTGAGCCCTGTCCGACGTGATCGGACCATGTGGCTGGCCGCAGCAACGCTCGCCTTCGTTCTCGTGGCAAGCCTTTCCCATGCGGCCTCCCCGCTCGGCATCGGAACGGCCGAACCCAGCTACCAGCCCACAAGCGGTCCCTTTGCCGAACTCCTCGTCTGGATCAACGCCCATCAGCAGGCCTTTTACCGCTCTCTGACGAATGCTTTGAAGGCGATGCGGGAAGATCCCTGGAGCCTCGTCACCTTGATCGGACTGTCCTTCATCTATGGCATCTTCCACGCCGCAGGCCCCGGCCATGGCAAGGCGGTCATCTCATCCTATCTGCTGGCCAACGAGATCGAGCTGCGTCGCGGCATCCTCATCTCCTTCGTCTCGGCCTTCCTGCAGGCCCTGGTCGCGATCGCGGTCGTCGGCACCGCCTATCTCGCTCTGCGCGGCACCTCGATCAGCATGACCGATGCAACGCGCACGCTGGAGATCGCCAGTTATGCGATGATCGTTGCCTTCGGCCTCTGGCTACTGGTGCGCAAGCTCAGGACCTCCCTCGCCCATCCTGCCCCTTCGGCAATGACCGGTGGCCTCTTCGAAACCCAGCCGACGCCGACAGGCGGCAGCGTCACGGCATCCCTCTTCGCCAATTCGTCGGATACGGGGACCCCTGGCAAACCCAGCGGCTCACGCTTCCGCGCCATGGCGGTATCCCATGATCACGATGCGCTGGCCCCGGGCTCCGTCTGCCACGAATGCGGAATTGCCCACCTCCCTGATCCGAGCCTTCTTGGTGGCAGCGTTTTCGGCCTGCGCGACGCCTGGTCGGCGGTGATCGCCGTAGGACTGCGACCTTGCTCCGGCGCCCTGCTGGTCATGACCTTTTCCCTGCTGAACGGGCTGTTGCTCGGCGGGGTCTTGTCGGTGCTCGCCATGGCGCTCGGCACCGCCATCACGGTCTCCGCTCTGGCGAGCCTGGCGGTCGGCGCCAAGGGACTGGCGCTGAAGCTATCCGGTCCCGGCTCCCGTCGCGCCGGCATGCTCGCAAGCGGAATCGAAGTGGGCGCAGCGCTGATCGTAGTCCTTCTCGGCTCCCTTTTGCTCGCAGCAAGCCTGAACGCCTGAGCCGCTCAGCCCTCGTCGCCGCCATGGCTGCGCTGGTAGCGCGAGCGGAGCCAGAGGATCAGGAACAACGCCATCAAGGCTACACCGCCGACCACCGCCCCGAGTTCCGGCGAATAGCGGCCGAGCCAGAGGACCACGGTCGGAACCACGAGCATCAGCCCGAAGATGACGGCGACGACGACGGCAGCCTGGGCTGCCGGCGAACGGGACGTCGACGGGGCTCCTTCCGGGCGTGCCACCTTCTTCGGTTCCGGCAAGAGGCTGAAGGCATAAACCACGACGCCGATTGCCACGCAGATGCCGACCGACCACGCGACGGTAGCGCTCTTGAAACTCGCATAAGCGAGTGCAGCAACGACAACAGCCGTGCCGACATAAAGAATGATGCTGAAGATGTTCGGCTTCACGGTTTGGTTTCCTATCAGGTCGCGATGGCCGCGAGCTCGGCCCGCAGATCTTCCAGCCGGCGCCGCTGGCGGCCGGTCTCGTCGAAATTGTCAGGCGACAGCCAGGCCTCGAAAGAAGCCCGGATCAACGGCCACTCGCCGTCGATCATGGAGAACCAGGCGGTGTCGCGGTTCTTGCCCTTGGACAGCATGTGCTGGCGGAAGACGCCCTCGAAGCTGAAACCGTAGCGCTTCGCCGTCACCTTGGAGGGCTCGTTTTCGTTGTGGCATTTCCACTCGTAGCGGCGATAGCCGAGGTCCTCGAAAACATGGCGAGCGAGCAGGTAATGGGCCTCGGTTGCCAGCGGCGAGCGGCTCATGGCAGCACCATGGGCGACCCCACCGATCTCCACCACGCCATTGGCCGGATCAGGCCGCATGAAATTCGCCATGCCGACTACCTGTCCGGTCGACTTGTCACGGAAGACCTCGGTGACCCAACCGCCCTTCTGGACGGCTGTAAGCCAGGCATCGAAGTCCTCGATGCCCTTGAAGTCCGGCTGTGTGAAATAGGTAAGCAGCGGATTGATCTCCATTCCACCCAGGCCACTCCACAGAGCCTCGAGATGGACCGCGCGGTCATGGGGCTCGACCACAACAAACCGACCCTCCAGCCTGACGGGCTGGGGGACAGGACATCCCCTGAAGGTGGACAGGTCACGCATGCGCAAGCCTCTGGATCGACATTCGGCTGAGGCTTAGGCCACCGGCAGGCCAAAGGCAACCGCTTCGGCGGATACCGACCCGGACCGGTTGCCGCAGAGGCGATGCGATCAGAGGCTGACCTTGGCCGAGGCGACCGTCGCCTCGATGTGATCGACCAGTGCATCGGGGAGCCCGAGACGGCCTGCCAGCATGTCGAGATAGCCGCGTTCGGTGCGGGTGTCAGGCTCGATGGTCAGCCGCGAGGCGGTGTAGATCTCGACCTTCTGCTCCTCGGTCTTCGCCGAGGCAACGAGCGTGTCAAGATCGATCGGCTTGGCGAGCTCCGCCTCGATGAAGGCCTCCGCCTCCGAGCCAAGCCCTGAGAGATGGACCTTGTCCATGATGCGCGAGCGCTCTTGTGCATCAATATGGCCGTCGGCCTTGGCAGCCGCGATCATGGCACGCACAAGCGACAGGGCGAAATCGTTGGACACGGCAGCCGGCTCCGTGCTGAAGGGCGAATCCTTCGGCGGCGGCAGGAGTTCCGGCAGCGACTGTGTCGGCTCGACCGGCTGGCCGGACTTGTAGTTCTTGTAGGCCTGGTAGCCGAGACCGGCAATGACCGCGAGACCGCCGAGCTTCAGCGCGCTGCCCCCGATCGACCGCCCCGTCTTGGTGCCGAGCAGCACGGCCGCGATGGCACCGGTTGCCAGCGGATTGCCCTTGGCCAACCCCATCAGATCGGAGCCCTTCTGGCCGATCGAGCCGGACGATCCCGGCATCTGCGATCCCAGGAATTGATCCAGCAGTTTCTTGGCGTCGAACATCGAAGTCTCCTTGTTGGCTCTGTCGCTCCCTAGATAGGAAGCGACGACGACATTACAAAGAGCCTCGGCAATCTCTGTGTGCGGTTTCAGCCCTTGAGAGCGCAGGCTTCGCTGGCAAGCTTGGTGATGCCCGCCCAGTCACCGGCCGAAACCAGTTCTTTCGGCGCCACCCAGGAGCCGCCGACGCAGACGACGTTCGGCAGCGACAGGTAGTCCATGGCATTTTTCAACGAGATGCCACCGGTCGGGCAGAACAGAGTACCGGCGAGCGGCGAGGACAGCGCCTTGAGATAAGCGGCACCGCCAGCCTGCTCGGCTGGGAAGAACTTCAAGACCTTGTAGCCCTCCTCGCGCAGCGCCATGACTTCCGATGCCGTTGCGGCACCCGGCAGCAACGGAATGTCGGAGTCCCGCGCCACATCCAGCAATTCCTGGGTCGTGCCCGGGCTGACAATAAACTGCGAGCCGGCATCCACGGCAGCCGCATAATGGGCGGCATTGAGGATGGTGCCGGCGCCGACCACGGCCCCTTCGACTTCCTGGGCGACGAGACGCACCGCCTCAAGCGCGGCATCCGTGCGCAGCGTGATCTCGATTGCCTTCAGGCCGCCTGCGACAAGAGCGCGCGCCAGAGGCACAGCAGTCTTGGCATCCTCGACGATCAGCACCGGCACGACCGGTTGAAGCTTCAGGGTGGAGAGGAGCTTTTCGGTTTTTTCGCCCATGGCAGGAGCCTCTTTTAAAACGATTAGATCGTGACTTCACTAACGCGCGCGGACCGCGATGTCGAGCCCGACAGGTAGCACGGAATCTTTCCGGTTTCCTAACAGTGACGGCTCCGCTATGGTTCGCTGGCGTAATATTTCGGAGCGTGAGCGTATGGCGAAGGAAATCGAACGCAAGTTTATCGTCCGGACCGATGGCTGGAAAAAGGCCGTCACTTCCGAAACCCGTATCCGGCAGGCCTATATTGCGGCCGAGCCCGACCGGTCGGTCCGCATTCGTACACGCAATGATGAAACCGCGCAGCTGACCATCAAGTTCGGCAAGGGTTTGCTGACTCGCGACGAGTTCGAATACCCGATTCCCCACGACGACGCGCTGGAAATGCTTGAATTCGCGATCGGCAATGTCATCGAGAAAACCCGCTATACTGTCGATTTCGAAGGCTTCACCTGGGAGGTCGACGTCTTCGAGGGCGCCTATCGCGGACTGGTGACGGCCGAAGTGGAGATGGCCTCCGAAGACGACGCGCCGGCCCTGCCCACCTGGCTCGGCCGCGAAGTCACCGGCGACAAGCGCTATTCCAATCAGGTGCTCGCCACCGAGCGCATGCGGCCGGAGCTGGTGCATGCAATATCGCATTAGGCCAGACCATTCCCTTCCGGGAGAGGTCCGATCCGTCGCCCGCGGCGAACTCGAAAAGGCCATCGAGGCATTGGAAACGCGCCCCGAGGGGCTGCATGAGGCGATCCACGCGGCGCGAAAGAAGTTCAAGCGTCTGCGCAATCTCTATCGATTGGTCGCCACCGGTGACAAGGAATTCCGCCGCCGGGAGAATGCGCGGCTGAGGGATGCGGCCCGCAGTCTGGCCCGCATCCGCGACGCGACGGCGCTGATCGAGACGGTGCAACACCTCTCCCTCCACGCGCTGACGGATGACGAAGCTGAGACGCTTGCCGCCGCCCGCGAAGTCCTGGCACTTCGACGCGACGACATAGCCGCGACAGAAAGCGATCTGGAAGCGAAAGTGACAGCCGTCGTGTCAGACTGCCGCGCGGCAATCGAGGCGCTGGACGCCCTGTCCCTGCCCTCGAAATCTGGCCACGCCGCCCGCCTTGTCGCCAAGGGGTGGCGCAAGGGTCTGGAAGAGGGCCATGAGGCGCTCGTAACCTGCAAGGGCGAAAGCCACGGCGAAGCCTATCACGATCTGCGCAAGGCAGCCCAGGCCTACTGGATGAACCTCTCGCTGCTGCGCGACCTCTGGCCGAGCGCACTCGACGCCAAGCGCAGTGATGCGAAGAAGCTCGTCGAGCTGCTTGGCCACGAGCATGATCTGACCGTGCTCACCACCCTGCTCGACCACGAACCCGAGACGTTTGGCAATGGCGAAGGCCTGTCTTTCCTTCTGGCGATCATCATCCGCCGCCAGCAGGATCTGCGCCGCCAGGCGCTTGATCTCGCTGACCGCGTCTTCGCCGACCCCGCCACGGACGAGGCCGGCATCATCGAGACGTTGTGGCTGAGGGCGTCGGCCTAGGCTCCGATCCGCACCTGCCGGTCACAGGTCTTCTCGATCAGCGCCGCGTCGTGGCTGACGAGCAGCACAGCGCAGTGGCGCTCGCGAGCCAGTTCCGTCAGGAGATCGATGGTCTCCTGCTGGGTGATCAGGTCGAGACGCGAGGTCGGCTCGTCCGCGAAGAGGAACACCGGATCCAGGAGCAGCACCCGGAGCAGCGCAAAGCGTTGCAGTTCGCCACCGGAGACCTCCGTCGGCAACCGGGTCAGAAGCACGGACGAAAGGCGAAGCCGCTGCATGAGAGGGCCGACACGCCCGGCATCCAGGCGATGCAACCGGACAAGATCGGCGATCGCCTCGCCGAGCGTGATCTTCTGCGGGAAGGCCGAGGGCGGATCCTGGTAGAGCTTCTGGTAGCGACGCCGGTCGACCTGCGCCAACCGTGTAACCCGCCCGGCATCCGGCGCGATCAGGCCAAGCAACAGGTCGCCGAGTGAGCTCTTGCCCGAGCCGCTCGGGCCAGTGATTCCGACGATCTCGCCCGGCCGCAGAGAAATGTCCTGTCCTTCGAACAACAGTTTTCCGCCACGGCTCTTGCCGAGGCCCTCCGCCAGCAGGATGGGATCGGCATCCGGCACGACCACAGCCGCCCGGCTCACCCATTGCTCCGGCTCGGCCGCGAGCAGACGACGGGTGTAGTCGTGCGAGGGCGACGCCAGCACCTCGTCCGCCTCCCCCGTCTCTATGATCCGGCCTTCCAGCATGACGGCGAGATCACCGCCCATCTGACGGGCCAGCGCCAGGTCATGCGTAATGGTCAGCACAGTCCCCCCGGCCTCGACCTCCTGCATGAGAAGCGCGATCACCTCGTCGCGCCTGCCAACGTCGAGCCCCTTGGTCGGCTCGTCGGCAATGATGATCCTGGCACCGCCGGCACGGGCTGCGGCGAAGGCGACACGCTGCGCCATGCCGCCGGAGAGCTGCCCCGGCAATTTGGTCTCGGCGTCGAGAACACCGAGCGCTCCAAGATCGGTGCGGGCGGCGGAGATAGCCTCATCTTCCCCGAAGCGCCCAAGATAGCGATGCCCCTCGGCAACCTGCTCCAGCGCCACCATGGTGGGATCCAGCGCCAGCCAGGGCTCCTGCGGCAGCACGCCGACCTTGCGGCCCCAGAGCGGTCGAAACAGCTTCGGCTCGGCAAGCGAGAGCCTCTGCCCCTCGATGGTGACCGATCCCGCAGCGGTCAGCCCTTCCGGCAGGATACCGATGATTGCCTGGGCCAGCAGGCTCTTGCCCGAGCCAGTTTCGCCGAGGATGGTGAAGGGCCGTCCGGCCTTGAGGGAAAATGAGACCGGGGGAACGATCTCGCCGGTCACGGCAGAGACGGAGGCGGATTCGACGGACAGAAGAATGGTCATGGCTTATCCTTTCCGCCGATCAGCTGCAGTGCCAGCACCATCAGGAAGATCACGGCAATCGGCTGCAACAGCGCATGCGGCGCTTCCTGGTAGTAGGGCAGAAGCTCGATCATCATCGCGCCGAGCTCCGGTGTCGGCGGACGAACCCCCACGCTGACGAAGCCAAGCGCTGCAATCGCCATGATCGCCGAGGCTGCCCCATAGGCGGCAACCGTCAGCAGCATCGGCGCAAGCTCCGGCCAGAGATGCCGGCGCAGGATATAGGCAGGACCGAAACCCAGCAGCCGCGAGGCTTCCACCGCCGGCGACATCAGAAGGGGCCGCGCCATCGCCCGCGTCAGCCGGAAATACTCGACCCACAGCACCAGCGAGATGCCGACATACAGCATCGCCGGATTATCAGGCACGATCGCCGTCAGCATCAGCACCAGCAGCAGCCCCGGCAGCGCGAGGAAGGCTTCCGACACCGCACCCACGGCGCGATCGGCAAAACCGCCGCGCCAGGCGGCGAGTACCCCGAGCAATACGCCGGGGATCATCGCGGTGAAGACCGACAGCAAGGCCAGCCCGAGCGACAGGCGCAGCGCTGCCGCAAGCCGCGCCTGCATCGAGCGTCCGAGATGGTCGTAACCGAACCAGTCGGTAGCGCTCGGCCCCTGCAGCGTCAGACGCAGGGTCTGCTTCAGCGGATCGGCGCCACCAATCACGAGCGGCAGGAATGCAAAGGCGAGCAAGCCGCCAAGGATCGCCACACCGGTGAGCCGGCGCATGGGCCAGCGTGCCGGGCGCGGCGCCACATAATCTAGCGTCGTCATGCGCTGCGCCTCCTCGGATCCACGCCATGGCAGAAGAGATCGACCAGCGCGTTGAGCGCGACGAACATCAGCCCCATGACCAGCGCTGTGCCTTGGATCATCGGCACATCGCGCCCGAAGATCGCATGCACCAGCGCATGACCTATGCCCGGCCAGGCAAACAGTGTCTCGACCACCACAACACCTTCAACGAGATAGACGAACTGGACGCCGAGATAGGTTACGATCGGAACCGCGACATTGCGCAAGCCGTGCCGTGAAAACACCTGCCACTCCGACAGGCCCTTGGTGCGCCCGAAGGCGTAATAGGGCGAGCGCGAGACGGCAACCATGGCATCACGCGCCACCCGGTTGGAGACAGCAGCCAGCCCAAGCGCCAGCGTCAGCGCCGGCAGCACGAGATGGGCGCCATGGGCATGACCCGCCGCCGGCAGAAGATCGAGCGTCAGGCCGAAGACGATGATCAGGATCAGACCGACGACGAATTGCGGCAGCGCCCGCAAACCCGTGGCCACCAGCATCAGTGTGCGGTCGAGCACGCCACCGGGTCTTAGCCCCGCGAGAATACCGAGCGGCGGACCTATGAACAGCGACAACACGATCGCGGCCAGCGCCAGCTCGAGCGTATGGCCGAGCTGCACGCCGATCTCCTCGATGACCGGCTTGCCGCTGATGAGCGAGGTGCCGAGATCAAGGCGCAGAAGATCGGCCATCCAGTCGAAGAGTGCCAGGATGGCCGGTTTGGCGAGAGCAAGCTCGGCCGCCACCTTGGCAGCGGCCGCACTGTCGACGACATCATAACCATAGCGGCCGGCAGCAATCCGGTAGGCGAGGTCGCCCGGAAGCGACCTTGTCATCACAAAGCAGATGAGACCCACCATGAAGGCCACCAGAGCCGCCTGGATCAGGCGGTTCAAAATGGCTCTGGTCATTTCGCCCACCGCATGGTTTCGAGACCGAAGGTGCGTTCGAACGGATCGATGGTCGCACCTTCAAGCTTCGGCGAGAAGGCTACGGTCTGCTGATACCAGGCGATCGGAATGACCGGCAGATCCGCCTGGATGGCAGCGACGGCCTGATGGCGAAGCGCCTCGCCCTGTGCGGGATCGGTGACACGCGTCAGGTCATCGAGCGCCTTCTCGAAACGGGCATTCGTCCAGTTCATTGCACCCCAGTCACCGCCACCGGGACCGTAGTCCGAAAGCATGGTGCCAATCGGATCGGGCACGAGCGCAAAATTGCGCGCCATCAGCGCGAGCTCCAGCGAACCGTCCTGATGCTTGGCGGGAATTTCCGAAGAGTTGGTCGAGTTTATGGTGAGAGCAACGCCGATTTCCTTCAGCTGGTCCTGCAGGACAGCGGCGATCAGCGGCAGCTCGGGGCGATCGGGATAGGTGGTCAGCGTCAGCGCGAACGGCTTGCCGTCCTTTTGAAGGATGCCGTCGGCACCCGGCGTCCAGCCAAGCTCGGCCAGCAGCGCCTTGGCCTTTTCAGGGTCGTAGCCAAGCGGTGCCAGATCGGCATCGTGCCAGATCTTCAGGCTCGGCGGGAAAAGCTGCGTGGCCGCTGCCGGATAACGCAGGATCGCAACGGCAAGCCCCTCGCGGTCGATGGCCAGGCTCAAGGCCTCGCGCGCCTTCACATCCGCAAGGAAGGGATGACCGGCATTGACCTTCAGGAGCACGCTGCGCGGGATCGACACCGACTGCAGCACGACCTTGTCGCTCTTGGCCAGACGCGTACTGCTCGCGGGATCGAGGTTGAAGACATAGTCGGCATCGCCGCTTTCGGCCATCAGCGCACGGGTCTCCGCACGGCTGACAGAGAGATAGGTCGCCTTCTCGATCTCGGGCTTTTTCCCCCAGTAGTCGGCAAAGCGCTCGACGGAGAGGCTTTGCGGTGCTTCAAGCTTTGTCAGCTTGAACGGACCCGTCCCGATGATCGCCTTGACGTCAGCACCTTCATAGGCGGCTGGCGCCAGTATCTGGGCGCGGCTTTCGGCAAGGAAGGCAAGCAGCGGAACGAAGGGCTTCGACAGCAAAACGACGACCACGCCCTCGCCTTCCGCCTTGATCTCGGTGATCGGCGCCTTGCTCAGCAGCCCTGCCTTGCCCTTGGCAATGGTCAGCGCAGAGGCGACCGCTCCTGCCGTCAGCGGTGTCCCGTCCTGGAACTTCACCCCCGACTGCAGTTCGAAGCGCCAGGTCAGACCGTCCTCGCTGACCGACCAGCTCTTCGCCAGTGACGGAACCGGATTGCCATCCCTGTCGGCCTCGACCAGCGTTTCGACGATCCCCATGCGCAGGAAGATGTCGCCGGACTTCGCCGGATCGAGGCCGGTGATCTCGAATGGCGCAACGATATCGACGACCCCATCGGTCGCCATGACTGGGGTGGCTCCAGCCAGCATGGCCAGGAAGGAGGCAGCGATGATATTCTTGAACATTAGCGTCACCTATAATGTTATAAAGTTACATCCGTCTAGCCAAACAGATCCGCGCTGTCCAGTGCCGACACGCATCCGCCCACAGTCGCCCTGCCAATTGACGATTTTCAAACTTGCCCGCAGACGCGGAAATCCGTTGCGCTGCAGGGGCTGAGGCGGTATTTCGCAGGCCATGACAGAACACATGACAGCCCCACGCCCCGAGACAAGCGGCGCCTTTTGCGTCGCCGCCCTCTATCACTTTGCCAAATTTCCGCGCTTCGAGAGCTTCCAGGAACCGCTTGAGGCGCTCTGCAAGGCGGAAGGCGTCAAGGGCACGCTGCTCATTGCCCATGAGGGCATCAACGGCACGATCGCCGGCACCGATGCCGCGATCGCCAAGGTTCTGACCTACATCCGCAGCCAGCCAGAATTCATGGCCCTGGAGCACAAGGAAAGCCGTGCTTCGAAGATGCCCTTCCTGCGCATGAAGGTGCGGCTGAAGAAGGAAATCGTCACCATGGGCGTCGAGGATATCGACCCCAACGAGATCGTCGGCACCTATGTCGACCCGAAGGACTGGAACGATCTGATCTCGGATCCCGAGACCATCGTCATCGACACCCGCAACGACTACGAGACGGCAATCGGCATCTTCCGCGGCGCCGTCGACCCGAACACCAAGACGTTCCGGGAGTTTCCGGACTGGGTGAAGAACAATCCCGGCCTGCACAACAAGCCGAAGATTGCCATGTATTGCACCGGCGGCATCCGCTGCGAGAAGGCGACGGCCTTCATGAAGCAACAGGGCTTCGACGAGGTCTACCACCTCAAGGGCGGGATCCTGAAATATCTGGAGGACGTGCCGGAAGAGGAAAGTCTCTGGGATGGCGCCTGCTTCGTCTTCGACGAGCGCGTGTCCGTGACTCACGGCCTGAAAGAAGGCAATCACAAGCTCTGCCACGCCTGCCGCAATCCGATCACGGCAGAAGAACTGACGCACCCGCATTACGAGGAAGGCGTCTCCTGCAGCCATTGCTACGAGAGCCGCACCGAGGCCGACCGCGACCGCTACCGCCAACGCCAACTGCAGATCGCGCTCGCCAGGAAGCGCGGCGTAAAGCATATCGGCGGCTGAACGCCGCCGATCAATCCGTTCTCATCAGCCGGAAATCACGTCACCGCGCTTCCAGTCCCGTCGGCCCCAGTTGCGCAGCCGCATACGCGGCGCCACGGCCAGCGCGAACAACGGAGCGGCGGCAAAGGCTGCCACGACGACGAGCGGCAGCAGGATTTTGGCATGAGCAGCCAGAGCCGGGATCGACAGCACAATAATGGCACCAGCACCGAAGATGACGGCATTGATCATCATGCTGCAGACGATTTTGAGCCAGGTATCGGTGGTGAACATGGTTCGTCTCCTTTCCTGAAAGGGAAAGGCGCAAACCCGGCAATAGGTTCCGGCGGAATCATGCCGGGTTCAGCTCAAATCTCTGCCCGATCGCCCCGATGGGCCGCGAAGGCGAGTTCCGCGGCCTTGGCCCTCAACTCCATGGGTCGCTGCATCAACGATGCGATCTCTGCCGGCACCTGCGGGCGTCCGAACAGATAACCCTGCAGCTGATCGCAGCCGGCCAACCGCAGGATGACCGCCTGCTGTTCCGTCTCAACCCCTTCCGCCGTGACCGGAATACCAAGCGACCGCGCAAGCGCCACGGTTGCCTGCAGCATTTCGACAGCACGATGCCCACGCTCCAGGGCCTGCACCAGCGACCGGTCGATCTTCATCCGGTCAAAGCCGAACTGCCGGAGATAACCGACACTGGAGAAGCCGGCGCCAAAATCGTCGAGTGCGATCCGCAGGCCGAGATTGCGCAGCCGCTCCAGCGCCAGCCGCGCGCGCTCCGGGCTCTGGACGAAATAGGTCTCGGTCATTTCCAGCACGACGCGCGCTGGGTCGATTCCCGTGTCACGGAACAGATACGCCACATGATCGACAAAGGCCGGATCGCGGAACTGGCCGGGTGAAACATTGACCGACAGCTTGAGACCGGGCCATTCCTGCAATTGCAGCAGCGACTTGCGCAGCACGCATAGCCCCAGCTGGTCGATCAGCCCGCTGGTTTCGGCAACAGGGATGAAAAGCTCCGGCGACACCGGCCCATGCCCCCATCGGGTCCATCGGGCCAGGGCCTCGACACCGACCAGTTCGAAGGTCTTGGAATCGACGACGGGCTGATAGACGACCTCGATCTCGTCACGGGCGATCGCCCCGCGCAGGTCGATCTCCATCTGATTGCGCGTTTCCCGCTCCTCGTCCATCTTGGGGTCGTAGACCGTCCAACGACCGCGCCCCCCATCCTTCGAGGAATACATGGCCATGTCCGCCCGGCGCGTCAGCTCCGCACCTCCGACCAACCCATTCTCGGAAACGCAGAGCCCGATGCTGCACCCCACGACGACGGTTCTTTCGCCAAGGACAAGCGGTTGATCGAAGAAGGCGAGAATGGAGGACGCGAGCGCGAGCGCCCGCTCATGTGCGTCGTCTCCGGACAGGACAATGCCGAATTCGTCGCCCCCGATGCGGGCGAGGCCGGCCTCGTTTCCGACCAGCACCGTGAGGCCCGCGGACACGGCCCTGATCAAACGGTCACCTGTGGCATGGCCGTAGGCATCGTTGACTTCCTTGAAGCCGTCGAGGTCAAGATAGAGAAGCGCAATATCCGCAGATGTCTCTCGCCCCCGCCGCACCTCCTCTTCCAGAAGCTGGTGCAGACCCGCGCGGTTCAACAGGCCGCTCAGGCGGTCGGTCTGGGCCAGCCGGACCGCATCCGCCTCATCCGCCCTGACACGTCGCATTTCACTGTTGCCGATGACCACGAGGAGGAGGCAGTAGACCGTGACGATGACGAGGGCCGCCGTCATCAGCGGCTCCACCTGCTTGCGACTCTGATCCCCCGGAGCACGAGGGGTCCAGGCGAGCGACGCAATGGCCTTCCCCGAGGGCGCGGTGATCTCCACCGCCGTACTGCGCGAGGACGGGGGTACGAGTTCGAGCCCGGGAAGCACGTAGGCTTCCGAGATCCGCTCGACCGTCAGTGGCGACAGGTGCCGGATAAACGCGAGATACAGATGTTTTTCGATCGGCTGGCCGATATCACCGGACTTCGGTCGGATCAGGGCCACGCCGGCAGCACCGATGCCCTTTTGCGTGCGCATGAACCCGAGCGCCTGCGGCACATGCCCGGTCTGGCCAAGGCGGACGCGGTCGAAAAGCCCCATCAGGTCGGGTGTCAGGTATCCTCCCAGCTCGCCCACGACAGACTGGCCATCGGAATAGACCATCTGTGGGCTCCCCTGATGGTCGAGCACGATGGCCACGTCAAAAAGGTCGCTGTCGAAGGTCATGTCGCCGAAATTGCTGATCATCCAGGCCATGTCCTGATGAGCATAGACATTCTCGGCGGCATCGTCCCAGGCCGTATAGTCCAGCAGTGTCGCGCCCAGTTGATGCTCGAAGGTCTGTACGGCGCCGACAAGCGTCTCGCGTGATCGCTCCTCATCCAGATGGTTGGCATAGCGGGCGACCCGATCGAGGGCTGTCAGCACGATGGATGCGACCATGACCGCCATCAAGGCGAACACTACGAGCAGCGCCGCAACCGCGACACGACGGTTCGCAAGTGGCCGAAGCCGTCTGTCCAAAACGTGAAGCCGCATACGATCTACCCGAGGATGAAGCTTCACCTTGGGCAGGAATGTGTTCAATTTGACTTAACATCATGAACATATGGAGAAAATTGTCTAATCCGAATAGGCCAATAACCTCATGGACCACCACAGGCAGGGCCATGCCCGTTCGCTCTGCCGGACACACAGGCGACCAGTAAAAAAGGGCTCCGGTGATACCCGGAGCCCTCGCTTGGGCCGGCCTGGAGGCGCCGGCCTCAGATCTGGTGCGTCAGGCGACGACGGAAACGAACTGGTCCTTCGGACGACGAACCTTCTTCAGGTTCACCAGCCAGTCGCCCTCTTGCGCACGATAGCCGAGCGGCAGGATGGTCACCGAACGCAGCCCCTTTTCCTTGAGGCCGAGGATTTCGTCGAGCTTCACCGGATCGAAACCTTCCATCGGCGTCGCATCGACACCTTCAAAAGCGGCCTGCGCCACCGACATGGCAAAGCCGATATAGGCTTGGCGGGCGGCATGCTCGAAATTCACCTGGGCATCGCGCTGCGGATAGCTGTTGAGCAGCATCTGGCGATAATTTTCCCAGCCTTCATTGCTGAAGCCGCGCTCTGCATTGACCAGATCGAACATGTGGTTGATGCGGTCGGTGGTGTAATTGTCCCAGGCGGCGAAGACGAGCAGATGCGAACCTTCGGTGACCTGGGCCTGATTCCAGGCGATTTCCTGAATGCGGGCGCGAACCTCAGGATTGGTCACGA
>CALSAF010000064.1:0-22372 GCA_943372805.1 Rhizobium sp. Q54 | reverse complement strand
GATGCCGAACAGATCCTGCCGCAACTCGGCGTCCATGCCGGGGTCAATGCCGTGGTGGCCGCTGTCAGCGGTGCGGGCGACCGAATCGTCTGCGAGCATCTGACCTATTCGCAGGTGTCGCGCAGCGCAAATCTCATGGGCCGGCAGATTGCACTTGTTGATTCGGACCAGGATGGAATCCTGCCGGAGGATTTCGAGCGAGTCTGCGCCCGTGAACATCCCAAGGCCGCCTTCATCATGTCATCGGGCCAGAACCCGACGCTCGCCTGCCTGCCATTCTCTCGGCGCAAGGACATCGTCGACATCGCCCGCAAATACAATGTCTGGCTGATCGAGGACTATCTCTATGGCGGCATGATCGGAGACGAGATTCCGCTTCTGGCCGAACTCGCGCCGGATCGTACCTTCCTGCTCAACGGCCTGTCGAAGTCGGTCGCAGCCGGTGTGCGCGGCGGCTGGGTCGCCTGTCCGCCCCATATGAGCCAGCGGGTCCGCGTCACCCAGAAGATGGTGAGCGGCGGCCTGCCCTTCCTACTCGCCGAACTCTCGGCGCGGCTTGTGCTTTCGGGCGCCGCCGACGAAATCCGGAACAAGGTTCTGGCGGAAATCGGAGAACGGGAAGCCCTGGTGCGCCAGCTCTTTGCCGGCAAGGAATTCCGCTCTCATCCGCGCCTGCCCTTCTTCTGGCTGAAGCTTCCAGAACCCTGGCTGTCCGGCACCTTCAAGCAGGCCGTACTCGATGCCGATGTCCTGATTGACGACGAGGACGAATTCAAGCCCGCCCGTTCGTCACGGGTCTATCACCATGTCCGCGTCGGCTTCAGCGAAGGCCGCGAACGCTCGATTTCGATCGAAGGGCTGAAGACAGTTAGGCGCATCCTTGACCAGTCGCCGCTTGGTACCAGCGCCATCGTCTGACGATCGGGAATAGCCAAGACTTCTGGTGCTGGAAAGCCGCAGGAAAGGCTTGATCGGCCGCATTTTTCAAGTGCGCCGGGCGCAGGCTTGGGTTATAGCCTGCCTCGAAACCGATCTCCCACCGATCTCCATTGCCCTGAGAGCCAGATGACCGTTTCCAACTCCCGTCCCATCACCGCAGAATTGATCGCAAGCCATGGCCTCAAGCCGGACGAATACGATCGCATCCTGAACCTGATCGGACGCGAGCCGACCTTCACCGAGCTCGGGATCTTCTCGGCGATGTGGAACGAGCACTGCTCCTACAAGTCTTCCAAGAAGTGGCTGAAGACGCTGCCGACCAAGGGCCCGCGTGTCATCCAGGGACCGGGCGAAAACGCCGGTGTCGTCGATATCGACGACGGCGACGTCGTGGTCTTCAAGATGGAGAGCCACAACCATCCGTCCTACATCGAGCCCTATCAGGGCGCGGCGACCGGCGTCGGCGGCATTCTGCGTGACGTCTTCACCATGGGCGCCCGTCCGGTGGCCGCCATGAACGCCCTGCGCTTCGGCGCGCCCGATCACCCGAAGACCAAGCATCTGGTGGCCGGCGTCGTCGCCGGTGTCGGCGGTTACGGCAACTCCTTCGGCGTTCCCACAGTCGGTGGTGAGGTCGAATTCGACGCTCGCTACAACGGCAATATCCTCGTCAACGCCTTTGCCGCAGGCCTCGCCAAGTCCGATGGCATCTTCCTGTCCCAAGCCAAGGGAGTCGGCCTGCCGGTCGTCTATCTCGGCGCAAAGACCGGCCGCGACGGCGTCGGTGGCGCCACCATGGCATCGGCCGAATTCGACGAGTCGATTGAAGAGAAGCGCCCGACCGTGCAGGTCGGCGACCCCTTCACCGAGAAGTGCCTGCTCGAAGCCTGCCTCGAATTGATGAAGACTGGCGCCGTCATCGCCATCCAGGACATGGGGGCTGCGGGCCTCACCTGCTCGGCTGTCGAAATGGGCGCCAAGGGCGACCTCGGCATCGAGTTGCAGCTCGACAAGGTGCCGGTGCGCGAAGAGCGCATGACGGCTTATGAAATGATGCTGTCGGAAAGCCAGGAGCGCATGCTCATGGTGCTCGAGCCCTCCAAGGAAGAGGTCGCCAAGGCGATCTTCGTCAAGTGGGGCCTCGATTTCGCGATTGTCGGCTACACCACCGACGACCTGCGCTTCCGCGTCATCCATCAGGGCGAAGAAGTCGCGAACCTGCCGATCAAGGAACTCGGCGACGAAGCCCCGGAATACGATCGTCCCTGGATCGAGCCGAAGATCCCGGCCCCGCTCACCGAGAACGACATCCCGGCCGGTGACGTCGCAGACGCGCTTCTGAAGCTGGTCGGTTCCGCCAACAACTCGTCGCGCCGCTGGGTCTATGAGCAGTATGACACGCTGATCCAGGGCAATTCGCTCCAGCTTCCGGGCGGCGATGCCGGCGTCATCCGTGTCGAAGGCCACGCCTCCAAGGCGCTCGCCTTCTCCTCCGACGTCACGCCGCGTTACGTCGAGGCAGATCCCTTCGAAGGCGGCAAGCAGGCGGTTGCCGAATGCTGGCGCAACATCACCGCGACCGGCGCTCTGCCGCTGGCGGCCACCGACAACCTGAACTTCGGCAATCCCGAGCGCCCTGAGATCATGGGCCAGTTCGTCTTTGCGATCAAAGGCATCGGCGAGGCCTGCCTCGCACTCGACTTCCCGATCGTCTCGGGCAATGTCTCGCTCTACAACGAGACCAATGGCCAGGGCATCCTGCCGACCCCGACGATTGCCGGCGTTGGCCTGATGAAGGACTGGAAGAAGATGGCCCGCATCCGCTTTGCGGCCCAGGGCGAAGCGATCCTGCTCGCCGGCGCTCCGTCCGGCTGGGGCACGCATCTTGGCCAGTCCTGCTACCTGCGTGACATCCATGGCCGCACCGATGGTCCGGCCCCGCATGTCGATCTCGCGCATGAAAAGAAGGTCGGCGATTTCGTTCGCGGCCTGATCCAGGACGGCCTTGCGACTGCCGTTCATGACTGCTCGTCGGGTGGCCTCGGCTTAGCCGTCGCCGAAATGGCCATGGCCTCCGGCATCGGCGCGCATGTCAACGCCCTGAACGATGCGAACCCCATCGCCGTCTTCTACGGCGAGGACCAGGGCCGCTACGTGCTGACCGTCAAGGAAGCCGATGTCGACCAAGTGCAGGTCCGCGCCGAAGCCGCCGGCGTCTTCTGCCCGTGGATCGGCCGCACCGGCGGTTCGAACCTCGTGCTCGGCGATGCCAAGCCGGTCGCGGTCGAGGAACTGAAGAAGGCCCACGAAGCCTGGTTCCCGGCGCTCATGGACGGCGAGCTGGCCTGAGGCATTCGATCACATGCCTGTGGAGCATGGGGTAGGCGCTGCCTGCCCCATTGAATCGCTTCTGCGAATGCACGATAGTTCTCGCATAGCTGATTTGCATGAGGGATCCATTACATGCCGATGAAACCAGGCGACATCGAAGACATGATCAAGGCCGGCATTCCGGGAGCGAAGGTCGTCATCCGCGACCTCGCCGGTGACGGAGATCACTATGCCGCCGAGGTCGTCGCGGAAGCCTTCCGCGGCAAGAGCCGCGTCCAGCAGCACCAGATGGTCTATGACGCCTTGAAGGGCAATATGGGTGGCGTTCTGCACGCGCTGGCATTGCAGACCAGCATTCCCGAATAACCGGCTGCATTGCTGCTGCGATATCAAAGGCCTGGCCCTTGGGACGGGCCTTTTTTCATGACCGCGCTTGGATCACCGGCGCCCGGGTCGAAACCAGCGACTCGAAGCTTTTCGCCGGGAGCGGTCCAGCCGTCATCAAGGTGAAGTCGAAGCCACTCGGCTGATCGGGCCCGAGCACGTATTGTCGGTGCATCCTCAGAAAATCCCGCCGATTCTTCCTATAGCGCTCCGCCGACATCGCATGCTTGAAGCGGATGAAGACGAGCTTCGGCTGCGGCGCTTCGGGATGCCCCGACAACGCCACGGTGTGGCACTTGTAGAGATGGATCGGGTCGGTCAGACACTGGATGTCGAACCAGTCAACATCACGGTGACGTGCAAGCATCCCAATCCGGCGACGCAGGATGCTGGCGCTCGATAACAGGCTGCACTGCAGGGCAGCACCGCCCAGGGTCACGAAGATGATCCGCCGCCCTGCCACCATGTCCGGCGCCTTCTCGAGCAGCCGGCCGATCACCGAGATCGCAAAATTGGCACCCATGCTATGGGATGTCACGAGTACTTCGTCCGACGGCTGCTTCAAGGCCTCGATCGCCTGATCAGCCGCCCGCTCGATCAATGACGCGACCTCCGACCGATTTTCCGCCAACGCCACCGCGAGCCGCCAGTCGGCCAGCAGATGCAAGACGTGATAGCGATCGGAAAACGGAATAACGCCGTGACGGACGACGAGATAGCCAGTCGGAATAGCCAGGAAGAACCACCAGGTCGACAAATCGAATGTAGACGGGATCACAGCGATATTGATGCCGAGTGCCAGACCGGCGGCCACAAAGAGGAAGGGAAAGAGGAAGAACAGACCAAAACGCCAGGCATGGCGGAGATACGCGACGGCACCGCCCTGGCGAACGACATCGAACCCGGCCTTGAAGCCCTTGGCGATCTGAACCCACAACGGCTCGGACCGCATCGCGGAGATCAGGCTGTTGTGATCGAAGACGTGAATATCTGAACGGGTCGACCAATCGGTCCCCTGGGCATCCACCAGGAAGTGCGCACCCTGCCCGTCCACGGTCAGTGTTCCGACATCGAACCGGGCGTTCCACACCGCTGCTGCCTGTGTGGCCGAGCGCTTGTAGCGTTGACGATGCGCCTCGGCGTCCAGAGGTTCGAACCCTGGAAAATGCAGGAGGATACGGTTCTGGATCATCAATGCGGTCACTCTTTCGACGGCAGGCAGCCGCAGGTGGCGCTTGCTAGACGAGAATTGCGCTGATTAAAAGAGCGTATGGAACAAAACATTCCGCAAATGTGGAACATGAGGGGGCATACATGGCTGATCTCGTCGGCGACATCGTGAGCAACGTCGTGAAGGGCGTTCTCCAGGAGATCCTCAAGAAAACCGCCAAGAAGGGAACGACGCGCCGCCGCAAGCGCCAGACCCGCTCGACCACCACAGGCCGCTTCGTGCGAAAGACGACGAAGCGGGTGAAGGCGCCAGCCCGCAAGCAGGTGAGCCGCCGACGCACCGCTGCCAAACGCAGCCGCCAGCGCACGCGTTAATTCCTTGCCCACGCAAATACGCCACTGGCAAAACGATGGCCGTGTTGCTATTTCTACGCCAGAACGAAGCTGCCGCCTTGAACGGCATGTGAAAAGGAAAGACACCATGAGCGCTCACGAATTCATCGACAACGAAGTCAAGACAAACGATGTCGTCCTGTTCATGAAGGGCAGCCCGCAGTTTCCGCAGTGTGGTTTCTCCGGCCAGGTGGTGCAGATTCTCGACTACCTCGGCGTTGACTACAAGGGCGTGAACGTCCTTGCCGATATGGAAATCCGCGAAGGCATCAAGCAGTATTCCAACTGGCCGACGATCCCACAGCTCTACATCAAGGGTGAGTTTGTCGGTGGCTGCGACATCGTCCGCGAGATGTTCCAGGCCGGCGAACTTCAGAAGCACTTCGAAGACCAGGGTATCGCCGTCCGCGGCGCTGCCTGACCCTACCGGCCGAAAGGCCTGCAAGAATCTCAAGGGAATGAAGGCGTTGTCCCAAGCAGCGCCTTCATGCCGTTTCAAGGTTTTAATTCATGTCAGTTTCATTACAGTCCTCTCCCAAGACGCTTGGGGGCATGGGACGTGCCGAATTCATTGCCCTGATGGCGTTCCTGATGGCGCTCAATGCGCTCGCCATCGACATCATGCTTCCGGGCCTGCAGGAAATCGGTGCAGCGCTCAATGTCGAAAACGAGAACCATCGGCAATATGTCGTCTCCGCCTATTTGATCGGCTTCGGCATCGCGCAGTTGTTCTACGGCCCGATCGCAGACCGGTTCGGCAGACGCATCCCGATGATCGTGGGCCTCGCCATCTACGTGGTGTCGTCGCTGGCCGTGGTCTTCGTGCCCTCCTTCGAATCGCTGCTGCTGCTGCGCTTCATCCAGGGCATCGGGTCGGCTGCTACCCGCGTCATCACCGTTTCGATCGTCCGTGATGTCTTCGGCGGTCGCCAGATGGCAGAGGTCATGTCGCTGATCATGATGGTCTTCATGGTCATCCCCGTTGTCGCACCCGGCACCGGCCAGGTGATCATGCTGTTCGGCGACTGGCATTGGATCTTCGTCTTCATGGCCGTGACCGCCCTGATCGTCGGGATCTGGATGTATGTCCGCCTGCCGGAGACGCTCGCATCGGAAGATGTCCGCCCCTTCACCGTCAAGGTCATATTCGAGGGCTTCCGTATCGTGCTGACCAACCGTGTCGCGCTCTGCTACACGATCGCCAGCACCTTCATCTTCGGCGCGCTGTTTGGCTTCATCAATTCGGCCCAGCAGGTCTATGTGGGCATCTATGGCCTCGGGGTCTGGTTCCCGGTCGCCTTCGCGGCGGTCGCCCTGTTCATGGCACTGTCGTCCTTCGTCAACGCCAAGCTGGTTGGCCGCTTCGGCATGCGCAAGCTGTCGCACGGTTCGCTCATCGGCTTCATCGCCATCAACTTCGTCTGGCTGTTGGTACAGGTTCTCGGACCGCAGCCGATGCCCTTCTTCCTGTTCATCACCTTCTTCTCGCTGGCGATGTTCCAGTTCGGTTGGATCGGCTCGAACTTCAACTCGCTCGCCATGGAGCCACTGGGGCACGTCGCAGGCACCGCGTCTTCCGTTCTGGGATTCATGGGGACGATCGGCGGGTCAATCATCGGAGCGGCCATCGGCCAGGCCTTCAACGGCACGGCTCTGCCCATGGTCACCGGCTTCTTCGTGGTTTCGATCATCGGCCTCGTCTTCGTCCTGATCGGCGAAAAGGGTCGACTGTTCCAAGCCCAGAACAAGCCTGTCTGAACGAACGCCTCCAGCAGTCCGACACAAGAAAGGCCCGGTCGATGCCGGGCCTTTCTCATTGATCAGTCGACGGTAAAGACGCGCTCTCGCAGCTCCTGCCAGGCATCGGCATCGGACGCGACGAGAAGCCCACCCGTCGTGTGATGAGGCAGATAGGGCGATCCGTCGAAGCGAGCCACATGCGCGCCCGCCTCCTGCATCATCAACGCACCGGTCAGATGGTCCCAGGGCATCAGCTTGTTGTACATGGCAAAGTCCATGTGGCCCTGCCCAAGCAGGCGGTATTCATGAGCCGCACAGCGATAGCTGGTGAAGAGCCTGACCTCTGCGAGGTTGGAGAGGATCTTGCGGCGCATCTCGATATCGAAGAATCCGGTATTGGCGATGCCGATCATCTGTTCGAGCGGAGGGCTCGGGCGCACCTGCATCTGCTCCTGAGACCCATCTGGCCGGCACAGCCAGGCGCCAGAGCCCTTCTCGACGAGAGCCCAATCATTGCCGACGGGGTCGTAGATCACGCCGCCGACCGTTTCCCCCTTGGAAACGACGGCGAGGATCATGCCGAACAACGTCAGGCCCGACGCGAAATTGAAGGTCCCGTCGATCGGATCCACGATCACCGCCAAATCAGCACCCTTCACCCGATCGAGCAATGCCGGATCAGCCGCAACGGACTCCTCGCCCACGAACAGCGCATCGGGCATCAGGCTCTCGATACCCTTGCGGATGACACGCTCGGCTGCCTCATCGGCCTCGGTCACGAGATCGATCGCCTCCGTCTTCATCCTAATGTCACCATCCCCCAGATTACGAAAGCGCGGCAGGATCTCCTCGACGGCAGCCTCCTGCAGAAGATTGGCAAGGGCGGCGATGTCGATGGCAGCGGTCATGAAATCTCTCCGGTATCGGCTGTTTCGAAGCGGGCAAAGGCGCCCCGCGGCGCCCGCCTCTTCTAGCCGGATCATGACGGCCAAGTATAGAGCCCCACCTGCGCTATGATGGTTGTCTGGCCTCGGCAAAAATGCATTATTTCGAAACAACCGTTTCACGGAGCCTCACAGCATCATGCTTTCCCGGCGTGCCCTCCTCTCGACAGCAACCCTCTCCCTCGCCGCCTCCGTCCTGCCTGCCGCCGCGGCCACGCGCCGACAACAGAAGGTGGTGAACGGTCAGGTCTATCTGTTCCGGGGCTTCGCCAACATCTTCTCAACGGGCCTCGACACCCTGGGCAAGTCCCTCCATGCCGAAGGCATCAAGGCCGAGGTGCTGTCACTGCCGAAAGCCGATCTCTTCGCCAAGAAGATTGCCGAGCGCTATCGCGCATCGAAGCAGCAGCGCCCTATCGTGCTCGTCGGCCATTCTCTCGGTGCCGATATCACCTTTGCAATCGCGCGTGCCCTGCAGCCGATGAAGATCCCTGTGGCCCTGATCATCAGCTTCGATCCGACGGGCAAGGGCCCCGTCCCCGGCAACGTCAAGAAGACGCTGAACTTCTACACGGGCGGCGAGGCGATCTGGTCACCGGTCACACCGGCGCCGGGCTTCAAAGGGGAGCTGGCCAACATAAACCTCCGGGAGGGAGAAGACGCCATCAAGGGGATCGGCCACTTCAATGTCGAAAAGAACCCGGCCTTGCATGCCCGCGCACTGAGGGAGATTTCGCGCGCGCTCAAGCGGCGCTGATCGACCTCAGAAGATGCCTGGGACCAGACGGCTGGTCCGCGCGCAATAGGCATCATATTCGGAACCGAAGGTCTGGCGCATCATCGCCTCTTCTTTCGACTGCCTTGAGGCATAGAGCGCGATGACCGCAACAAGACCAGCAAGCCCCGCGATCCAGTTCGGGATGAGCAAGGCTTGCGTCAGACCCCAGAGAAGAAACGAGGCATACATCGGATGCCGAACATGGGCATAGACGCCCTGCGTCACCAGTTGGTGGCCTTCTCGCACCTCAAGCGTCACAGACCAGTTCTTGCCGAGATCCTTGTGGCTGCGCCGGAACAGCCAGAGAAAGGCAACCCCAGTGAGCAATCCCGCGATCAGAAACAGCAGGCCCTGCTCACGATCTGCAATCCCCTGCAGCGCACCGAGACGCCAGGCGATCGGCATGACGACAAGCCCGAGAACACAGACACCGAGGAGCGACATGTCCAGTGCCGTGCGCTTGTCGATGGCCGTCTTCTGTCGCCGGGCCCGGCGCATTGCGGGATAACGCATGGCGCACCAGCTCGCCAGCATAAGCGCCCAGAGCACGAAGGTCAGTCTTGTCACGTCGTCAACTCCGTCTGCTTGCAAGTCGCTGCCGGAGACAGGGGCAACCGGTCCGGAGCGACCGCCTCCAGCCGTCTCGTACCACAGCAGATCATCAGGAAATCATAGAAATAGCACCGGCTGTTGGCCGAAATGAACTGGTAATGGACGCGGAAGAAATTCCGCTTGATCCGCTTGTAGGCCTCAGGCTGCAACATCTCCCGAAACCGCACCTGAAACATCCGCGGAAAGGCATCAGCCCGGTCATGCGTCAGACCGGCCATGCGAAAGGGGTCACATTTGTAGAAATTGATGATGTCGGTCAGGGCCTGAAATTCGATCCACCCGACGGACTGATGCTGCGCCAGCGCTTCGAGCCGCGCCCGGGCACGGACAGCCGCCGGATGCAGGGCAACCTTCAGTGACGTGGAGCCAATCGTAAGCAGGGTGAAGTCGATTTTCCTGTCTTCCGACGCGAGACGCTTCACCAGGCGATCGGCGACGTCGAGGATGATTGCGCCACCGGTCGAATGACCGACCAGCAGCACCTCATCATAGGGTGCAGTTGCAGTTCGCTCGGCGATCAGCGCCGCCCATGCGTCGATGCGCTCATCCATCTCGGGACGCTGGCAACGCAGGTGCTCACGACTGAAAGACCAGAGATCCATGAGGTGGAAAACGAAATAGCGCCGCCCGATGGCACGCCCGAAAACCACGGCAATCAGCAGACCGACCACTGCCGCAAACACGGATGCGCCCGGAAATACAAGGCTAGCGACGAGGCGGTAGGCCAGCATGCCGAGCCAGGCAGACGCGGCAAGCGCAACCAGCGGATAGAGAAAATAGAGGGCGAAGCGCCAGTTAGCGCGGAAGAAGCGGAACATGGTTCCGCTGAAGACATAGTCCCCAACGGCTACGATATAGGCGAAGAGCCGCACGCCAAAGGGACGCGCACCATCACGCCGTACGATATCGTCGAAACTGAGAAAAGTGAGATCCGACCGACAGATGCCATCCGAACCATGATAGTCTACTGCTGCCGTCGCGGCGATACCGCCAGCCAGTGACTGCGGCTCCGCCAACTCGGCTCCCACGGACCAGCAGATCCGGAACCGCTCAAGCTCGCGACGGATACGCCGAAAGAAGCCGGTCGCATCATTGCGCTCGTACCCCCCGACGAGAAACACGGCGCGCCGCGTCACCGAAGGCTGAGTGAACTCAGACATCCAAACTCCCACACGCATTCCCCACGCCAGCCCCGAAGCTCACGGCATCCCTTCGGCGGCTAATCTGCAAGATGGCGGATGGACAGTCCAGTCAAAGTCGCAAGCACTTTCGGAAATGCTGAGATTTCCTGTGTCTTGTCAAACTGCCGTGGGGATCATTGGCCTGTTGGAATTTCCGCGACGGAGCATGGCGTGACGGATGGCAACGCCGAGGTCATCATCTCATGGCGCCATAACGACCCTCGAGAGTATCATGTCCCAGCTGTCCTGATCCGGCGCACTGAGAATTCCCCCGACCGTCTCTCCCGGCAGATAGGGAGAACCGTCGAATTTCTTCGTCACGCCGCCGGCCTCCTGATGAAGCAGCACACCAGCGAGATGATCCCATGGCATCAGCTTGTGATGTCCGATGAAGTGGACCTTTCCGGAAGCCACGAGCCAGTATTCATAGGCGGAGCAGTTGTAGGCGAAGGCCATCCTGGTTTGCGCCAGATTGGCCGCAATACGCCGCCGCTCCGGATGGCTGATGTCGTTGATCGAAATGGTTCCCACCATCATCGACAATTCTGTCGGCGCGGCAACGCGTATCTCGGCCTCCGCGCCATCGTGTCTCAGCAAGCGTGCACCTGCCCCCTTGATGGCCAGGAGCGTATCCCCCAACACGCTGTCATGGATCAAAGCACCGATCGTTTCACCACGTCTGACAACAGCGACATTTGTGCCGAAGACCGGCAAGCCCGCCTGAAAATTGAAGGTTCCGTCCACGGGATCGATGACAAAGGCCAGTTCGGCGTCAGCAAGAGCACCAATTAGGCCCGGATTGCCCTCGCATGCTTCCTCCCCGACGACCACCGCGTCGGGCCAGCGCGCCAGAAGCTCCGTCGTGAGATAGGCTTCCGTCTTCAGGTCCGCGTCGGTGACCAGATCGATCGAGGACTTCTTTTCGACCACGTCCGGGGCATCGAAGCGCCGAAATCTCGGGAGAATCTCCTTTTCCCCAGCGACCCTGACGAAGTCGAGAACTTGGGAGAGGTCGTGATCGGTAAACATGCAGTAAGTCCGTTTTCATCATGAACTAGGGTGCAGCCGAACGACGGGGCTGCGAAGCCGCAGAGCATTGCGCTCCCTGCCTGCGGGCCGAAGGACGCCATGCGACAAGCCGATAGCAATCGGCGCGCGGCAGTTCTTACCCCTCGGTCTGTGACGGCTTGGTGACGGCGAGCATGGAAAAGTCGAAGAGCTTCGGATCCATGAGATGCGAGGGATCGACATGACCGAGCGCCCTGAGCATCGCATCCTTGCGGCCCGGCATCTTCGCTTCGATCCCGGCCAGCATATCTTTCATCGCATTGCGCTGCAGACCATCCTGCGAGCCGCAGAGATCGCAAGGGATGATCGGAAACTGCATGACCTGGGCAAAGCGCGCCATATCCTCTTCCGCGGCATAGGCGAGCGGACGCAGAACGAAGAGATCCTTCTCGTCGTTGAGGAGCTTCGCCGGCATGGCCGAGAGACGTCCGCCATGGAAGAAATTCATGAAGAAGGTTTCGAGAATATCCTCGCGGTGATGGCCGAGCACGAGCGCGTCACAGCCCTCTTCGCGGGCGATGCGATAGAGATTGCCGCGCCTGAGCCGCGAACAGAGCGAGCAATAGGTGCCGCCGCTTGGGACCTTTTCCTTCACGATGGAATAGGTGTCGCGATATTCGATGCGATGCTTCACACCGATCGAAGCGAGGTATTCGGGTAGCACGTGCTTCGGAAAATTCGGCTGGCCCTGGTCGAGATTGCAGGCGACGAGTTCCACCTGCAGAAGCCCGCGCCATTGCAGGTCGAGCAGGATTGCGAGCAGGCCATAGCTGTCCTTGCCGCCCGAAAGACCGACAAGCCAGCGCTTCTGATCCTTCAACATGTCGAAATCTGATATCGCCTGGCGAACGTGACGGATGAGACGCTTGCGCAACTTGTTGAAGGAGACAGAACGCGGCGCATGGGCGAAAACCGGATGCACGGTCGACAGGTCGAGTTCGTCTTCACCGTCGAGTGCTGCGGCGTCCGGGCTGTCGATCGTGTTCACGAGGTTCATCTTGGGCTCCAGCCTCGGCGGCAATTCCGCCCTGCAATGCCTGTTGCGGGCTTCAAGATCAAGTCCCGAACACGGACCAACCCGTGCGGGTGGCGAGCATTTCGAGCGCTGCAGAGCCAAGCGCGGAGTTGCCGACCTTGTTGAGACCCGGCGACCAGACGGCAATCGAGGCCTTGCCCGGAGCGACAGCAAGGATGCCGCCACCGACGCCGGATTTGCCCGGCAGACCGACATGATAGGCGAAATCGCCCGAGCCGTCATAATGGCCGCACATCAGCATCAGCGCATTGATGCGCCGCGCCCGCTTCGGCGAGACGACGGAAAAGCCTGTCAGCGGGTTCGTTCCCCTGTTGGCGAGAAACAAGCCGGCATGAGAGAGCTGCACGCAGGAGAGCGCCAGCGCGCACTGGTGGAAGTAGACGCCGAGCGTGTGCTCCACCGGATGATCGAGATTGCCGAAACCGCGCATGAAATTGGCAAGCGCGAAGTTGCGATAGCCGGTCCGCTGCTCCGACTGCGCCACCTTCTCATCGATCGACAGCGTCTCGTCATCGGCGAGATAGCGCATGAAGCGCAAATATTCGCCGATCGCCTCGCGCGGGGCATGACCGGCCAGCACCATGTCTGTGACGACGATCGCACCCGCATTGATGAAGGGATTACGGGGAATGCCGTGCTCGTGTTCGAGCTGGACGATCGAGTTGAAGGAAGAGCCAGAGGGTTCCCGGCCGACCCGTTTCCAGATCGATTCACCCGCCTTGCCGAGCGCCAGCGTCAGCATGAAGACCTTGGAAATGCTCTGGATCGAAAAGGCTGTGTCGGCATGGCCGGCCTTGTAGGTCTGGCCATCGACGGTGGTGATCGCTATGCCGAACTGCTTCGGGTCGACCCGGGCAAGCTCTGGAATATAGTCGGCCACCTTGCCTTCACCGAGGCGCGGCTCGAGCGCGCGGACGATCTCGTCGGCGACCAGCTGCAGATCCATCTCGTTCCCCTTACTCGATCAAGTGCAGCGCCATCTTCACCGGCTTGCGCTGCACTGCAAACAGAAAAAGCCGCCCCAAAGGGCGGCTTTCCACAAATCCGTCTCGCGGGCAATTAGCGCGAGTAGAATTCGACGACCAGGTTCGGTTCCATGATGACCGGATACGGAACATCCGACAGGCCTGGAACGCGAGCGAAGGTAGCGACCATCTTGTTGTGGTCTACTTCGATGTAATCAGGAACGTCACGCTCGGCGAGCGATACCGATTCCAGAACGGTGACCATCTGCTTCGACTTCTGGCGAACTTCGATAACGTCGCCAGCCTTGCAGCGGTACGAACCGATGTTGACGCGAACGCCGTTGACGGTGACGTGGCCATGGTTGACGAACTGGCGGGCAGCAAAGACCGTCGGTACGAACTTGGCGCGGTAGACGATGGCGTCCAGACGCGACTCAAGCAGGCCGATCAGGTTTTCGCCGGTATCGCCCTTGCGGCGGTTGGCTTCGTCATAGGTGGCGCGGAACTGCTTCTCGCGGATGTCGCCGTAGTAGCCCTTCAGCTTCTGCTTGGCGCGCAGCTGCACGCCGAAGTCCGAAAGCTTGCCCTTGCGGCGCTGGCCGTGCTGGCCAGGGCCGTATTCGCGGCGGTTCACCGGGGACTTCGGACGGCCCCAGATGTTTTCGCCCATACGGCGATCGATCTTATACTTGGATGATGCGCGCTTGCTCATCGTATTTCCTTCTCAACAGGTTACAGCGACTTGTTACCAAGCCGCCTTAAGGAAACACGCCCTCCTCTGAACCTCCGTTTCCGAGGTTCCGACAGGCTTCTCACGTTAGCGAACGGAGAAAACCACGGGACATGTCAAAACAAACACCGGGCGTTTCGGCCCGGCGTTGGTGGGCTCATTAGTAGCCAGCGACGGAAATGTCAACACGGCATGCACGGGATGTGCCTGGCAAACTGCCGATAGTGACATCGCGAGCTTTCTCTAGCGGAAAAAGCCACCAGACGCCCTGCAAAGGCTGACAGAAGCCAGGAAGTCCGCTATCCCGGATCATCCTCATTAAAAGAAGCCGATCCCTTCATGACGACACGCCTGTTCCGCCGCACACTCCTCGCTCTCGCCGGCCTGCTCTCCGTGATAGGCCCGGCAGCTGCCGAAATCCAGAAGCCCGGACACGCACAAATCCTGGTCGATGCTGAAACCGGCGCGATCCTGGAGGCGAAGAATGCAGACATGGTGCTGTATCCTGCCTCGCTGACCAAGATGATGACGCTTTACATGACCTTCGAGGCGCTGCATTCGGGACGCTTTGACTGGGATCAACGGCTCGTGATTTCGCAAAATGCCAACGACAAGGAACCCTATAAGTTCGCGATCGGCGCAGGCAACACGATCAGCGTGCGCGAAGCCGTAATGGGCATGGTGGTGCTATCGACCAATGACGCAGCGACCGCAGTCGCGGAGACGCTCGGCGGCTCGGAGGAAGCCTTCGGTGAGATGATGACGGAAAAGGCTCGCGCACTCGGCATGGCGAGCACCGTCTTCACCAATCCGTCGGGCCTACCCGATCCGCGCCAGGTGACGACTGCAACAGACATGGCGCGGCTCGGCCTCGCGCTGATTCGCGACTTTCCCGAGGAATACAAGCTGTTTGCCTCGCGCGGCATGACCTTCCGCAGCATGAAGTTCCGCGGCCACAACGCATTCCTGGCGCAATATCCGGGCGCTGACGGCATCAAGACCGGCTACACCAAGGCCTCGGGCTACAACATCGTGACCTCGGCAAACAACGGCAATCGTCGACTCGTCGGCGTGGTTCTCGGCGCCGAAAGCGCCAATGCCCGGACCCAGGAAATGATCACGCTCTTCGACCGTCATCTCGGCACAAAAATCAGCCAGTGATCGCAGGAAGACAAGGAAAGGCTCCGCCATGACCGACACCGTTCTCGACCGCTTCCTGCGCTACGTCGTCATCGACACGCAGTCCGATCCGGCCTCTGATACGCAGCCCTCGACGGAAAAGCAGAAGGATCTCGGCCGCGTCCTCGTTTCCGAACTCCTCGCTCTCGGCCTGTCGGACGCCCATCTCGACGAACACGGCAATGTCTATGCGACGATCCCGTCCAATACGGACAGGGATGTGCCCGTCATCTGCTTCTGCTCGCACATGGATACGGCACCCGACTTCACCGGCACGAACGTCAAGCCACAGCTGGTGCGCAACTATCAGGGCGGCGACATCACGCTGACCGGCGACACGAGCCAGGTGATCCGCGTCGCGTCCCATCCGCAGCTCAACAACCAGATCGGCAACGATATCGTAACGACGGACGGCACGACACTGCTCGGCGCTGACGACAAGGCGGGCGTCGCCGAAATCATGACGGCAGCCGCCCATCTGATGGCAAATCCCCAGATCAAGCACGGCACGATCAAGATCCTCTTCACGACAGATGAGGAAATCGGCCGGGGCGCGGACAAGGTGGATCTCCAGAAGCTCGGCGCCCGCTTCGCCTATACGCTCGACGGCTCGACTGTCGGCGAGATCGAAAACGAGACATTCTCCGCCGATGGCGTGGCCATCGAGATCACGGGCGTCGCCATGCATCCGGGTTATGCCAAGAACAAGATGGAGAATGCGATCAAGGCAGCCAGTGACATCATCGCCCGCCTGCCCCGCGACATCGCGCCTGAAACCACCGACGGACGCCAGGGCTTCATCCACCCGGTCGACATGTCAGGCAGCATGGATGCGGCGAAGATCCAGTTCATCATCCGCGACTTCACCGAAGCCGGACTGAGGGACAAGGAAGAGCTGCTGCAGCAGATCACCCGGGACGTGATGACATCCTACCCGGGCTCTAGCCACACCTTCACGGTCAAGCATCAATACCGCAACATGAAGGAAGTCCTCGATCGCCATCCTGAGATCATGGACAACCTCGAAGAAGCCGTACGCCGCGTCGGCCTGGAACCGGTCCGCCACAGCATTCGCGGCGGCACCGACGGCTCGCGCCTTTCCTTCATGGGCCTGCCCTGCCCCAACATCTATACCGGCGGCCATGCCTATCACTCGCCGCTCGAATGGGTGAGCGTCCAGGACATGGAAAAGGCCGTCGAGACGATCGTCGCGCTGGTGAAGGTCTGGGAAGAGCGGGCGGCCTAAGCCGTCCGCAAAGAGCCGCTATGCCCTCACTCCGCAGCAGAGGGCGTCTGCTCGTCGGCATCCACCTGATTGGGATCGCCGGGCTGCGTCTCGGCCTCCAAATCCGGGAAGGCGACGATGCGCTTGCCAGCAAAGTCGGTATGAACAACAACCAGACCCTGCTCCTCGAAATAACCGAGCAGACGGCGCGCGCGACGGGCCGAATGCGTGCCGTAGGCGCGCGCGATGCGCTGGTCGGACGGGCACTCCTCGTTGCGCAAAGCTGCCTTGGCGAGCAGCAGGAACACGCCCTGCAGATCATCGGAGACGCGAACCGACAGCGAGAGCGCTGTCTGCCATCCCTCGCTTGCGGCCGTCTCTTCATCGACCCCGGCCCGCGTAATCGCCACGCGGCGGCGGAACTCGCCCATCGGCATCGGCGGGCCGGAAACACGGCGCATGCGGGCGCGCACCAGGAATTCCTGATAGAGCACGCTGTCGGTGCGGTAGGCTGCCTGCGGGCCACCGAGGATTTCGGCAAGCACCGCGGACAACCTGTCCTCGCGCTCTTCGGCTGACATTTCAGCGCCCCGCATCGACGCCTCGTTCGACGCAGGCGCCATGGAAGCCGGCGTCGAACGCGAGAGCTCCGCGAGAATATCGGTCGTCGGTCGCGGCGCAGGCGGCGCGCGGCGCACGATCGGCCGGGTGAATTCCTCAGGGTCCGGCGTGAAGATCAGGTCTTCGACATCCGGCAGTGCATCCGGCAGCGGCATCAGCATGGGCGAAGACGAACGCGCCGAGGTTTCCACGGCGCCGATGACGATCGGCAGCGGCCGGCGCGACATGGCAGGTCCAAGAGCCACGAAATTGCCGCGCTGCAGATCGCGGAACATTTCGGCCTGGCGACGGTCCATGCCAAGCAGGTCGGCCGCACGCGCCATGTCGATGTCGAGGAAGGTTCGGCCCATCAGAAAGTTGGAGGCTTCCGCGGCAACGTTCTTGGCAAGCTTCGCCAGACGCTGCGTGGCGATGACGCCAGCCAGACCGCGCTTTCGACCACGGCACATCAGGTTGGTCATGGCACCCAACGACATCTTGCGGGCATCTTCCGAGACGTCGCCTCCGACGGCGGGCGCAAACATCTGCGCTTCGTCGACCACGACCAGCACCGGATACCAGAATTCGCGATCGGCATCGAAGAGACCGTTCAGGAAAGCGCCGGCGGCGCGCATCTGCTGCTCCACATCGAGACCTTCCAGCGTCAGCACGCAGGAAACGCGGTGGCGGCGGATACGGTCGGCGATGCCGGCAAGCTCCGCTTCAGTGCGTTCGCCATCGACCACCACATGGCCGTACTTGTCGGAGAGCGTGACGAAATCACCCTCGGGATCGATGATGACCTGCTGAACCCATTGCGCCGACTGCTCCAGCAGGCGGCGGAGCAAATGCGACTTGCCCGAACCGGAATTGCCCTGCACCAGGAGGCGGGTCGCAAGAAGCTCCTCGATATCGAGCTTGGCAGGCTGTCCCCCCTGCACCGTTCCCATATCGATTCCGACCTTCAATGACGGCATCCTCAAATCATGTGTTGATCTGTTGTCACTAACAGACTTGGGCGCCCGCGTGTGCACCGCATCCGCGAAACCCACAGGGAAGTGCGCTCTTCAGACACTCCGCCGCCGACGCAAGAGACCGGCGAGCAGCATGCTGAATACCAGCGGCGGCAGAAGCGTGGCAAGCCCGCTGCGAAGTCCCGCAAGCTCCGCCACGAAACCGATCATCGGCGGGCCGACCAGGAAGCCGAAGAGCGCAATAAAGCTCAGAATCGCGACGTTCTCCGCTGCTGGACGATCCCCGAGATCGGCGGAAGCGGTCACGGCGAGCGGGAACCCCACGGACACGCCGAGCCCGACGCAAGCAAGGCCGAGATAGACGATCGCCGAAACCGGTGCCATGACGACAAGCAGCATGCCGCCAAGCGCAGAACCTAGGCAAAGTCGCGCCAGAACAACGGCCCCGAAGCGTTCCTTGGCAGCATCACCAAGGAAACGCCCCAACGACACCATCATGGCAAAGACCACATACCCAATACCGGTCGCCATACCTGCGGTGGCAAAGACATCCTTGAGATAGACCGCAGACCAGTCGGCAACCGCTCCTTCGGTCATCGTAATCCCGAAGACGAACAGACTGATGCCGAGGATGGCGGGGCTTGGCAACCTCCACGATGGTCGAGCCTCGGCCTCGGCGATCGGAGCCTCATGCCGCGGCAGCATTCGGCAGACAATCACCGTAACCGGCACCAGAAGCATGGACAGCAAGCCGATCGCAAGCAGGGGCGAGGTCTCCAATGCCAGAAAAACCGCACCGATCAGACTGCCTGTCATGATGCCGAGGCTCCAGAAACCATGACAACGGTTCATGATCGACACAGTACCGCGTTTCTCGATCACATCCGCCTCGACATTGAGGGCCAGTTCGATGGTCGACAGGCCGATTCCGAGCAATGCGAGCAGCACGAAGAGCGAAACGAGATCGCCAGCCGCCACGGGCAATGGCACCAGCGTGAGAAAAACCGGAAAGCCGAAGATCAGCGTGTTGCGGCTGCCAATGCGCCCCACCAGATGGCCTGCGAAGGGAAGCATCAGCAGGATGCCTGTCGGCAGGCCCAGAAGCGCAAGAGCAAGCTCGCCCGAGCCCAGATCGAGCCGTTCCTGCACGCCCGGAATCTGCGGCAGCCAGCTGCCGAACGCGACCGGCTGCAGGAAGAACGCAGCCATGATGTTGAACTTCGGAGACATCGGGTGGCTGGAACCTGTCAAGGCGGGAGGGAATCACCAATCAACCCGACTGTCGGCCAGCGCCGTCGATTTGGGAAGCAGACCACCGCACCGAGTGGTCTGCTTGCGTGAGAAAATGGAAGAACGGTTCAACCGGCCACGGCCACCCGAACCGTTCTTCCTTTCCTCAGACGCGGAAATCCCAGAGGGAGAGGCTTCTCGGCCTCCTCCACTCTTCGTCTTCGGGCAGACCAATGTCTCGCCGCATCTGCGGGGAAAGGTTCGAGACGAGATTTCTGGCCCGCCTTTGCCGCCATGCGGCCGCAACAAACGCAGCAAAGAGACGCCATGAGCCGAAACGCTCCAGAAGCTCATCCATCCGCTTCGCCAGCGGATATTCAACTATAGATTGATTTTCTTGCATGACTTGTCCGCCCCGGAACGCGCAAGCGCCCAGGTCCTTTCGGTGATGAAAAGCGACGTGATGCAAGCGACCGAACGCGATCAGGCGCGCCGAAGGCAAGTCACGTCAAGATGGTTGAAAACGCCGTAAAAGGCAGGGAAAACGACTGTTCAGACAGTCATCGAGTGGCGCGGAGAATGAGGCAGGGACCTACATAGCTCCGGGACATCGATCCGCCAGAGAGGCGCATGCGCATGGTAAAATGAGTCATTTTTGGCCTCCTGTTGCTTGAGTTGCGGATGCGAGGACCATGCCATGCAAAAACGCCGCCCGCAAGCACGCAATTCGAGATTGCAGAACTTGCGGCCAGCCGTTGCACATATGCAACAAATTGACGCAGGGCAGATGAAGAGCCTGCAACACGGCTGGCGCAGCGTGACGACCTGCCCCGCCTCGGCGAAACCACTGACTAGAACGGCAACGGTCCCTGCAGCAGCCTCGCAGACAGCCCCATGCCCTGCATCAGCCGCCGGGTCGCGAAATCAGGGCTTCCCGAGGTGAAGACAGCGAAATCGAACTCGTCAGGATGCTCTGCCCCTTCAACCAGCGGCACCAGACGACGGGCCTGGCGCGCGATGGCCTCGGCGGGATCCAGCCAGTCGACCGGCCACGGGGCAAGGCGGCGGAACACATTCGCCAGAAAGGGGTAGTGGGTGCAGGCCAGGACGACGATGTCAGTCCTCGCACCCTCCTTCTCGACGAAACACGGCGCGATCTCCGCCAACACGGCAGCATCGTCCAGCGTCTCGCCGCGGATATAGGCCTCGGCCATCCGGGCAAGGTTTTCGGAGCCGACAAGGCGTACATGGCATTGCGACGCGAAGGACTGGATGAGGTCGCGCGTGTAGGCGCGCTTGACGGTACCGGGCGTCGCAAGCACCGAGACGAGACCGGAGCGCGTCCGCTCCGCCGCCGGCTTGATTGCTGGGACGGTGCCGATGAAGCGCATGGCTGGAAAGGCATCGCGCAACTCGGCACCGACCAGCGTAAAAGCGGTGTTGCAGGCGACGATCACGGCCTCGGGGTCGTAGCGCTCCAACAGATCCCGGAAGACATCGATAATGCGAGCCTTGAGCGGAGCCTCCTCCCAACGACCATAGGGAAAACCGGCATCGTCGGAGACATAGATGAAGCCGCGTTCGGGCATCAAAAGCCGCGCCTCGCGCAGCACGGTCAGCCCGCCGATTCCGGAATCGAAGACCAGAATCGGCTTCAGTTCATTCGCCGCCGGCTTGACCATCTGTGTTCGCATCCTCAACGTCCGCCACTGGAACCGCCGGGGCTCGCTGCCCCCGCCGCGAGAAACGGTCGAGGGATGAAATCACCCCCCGCACCACATGGATCTCGGGTGTGGTGAAAGCGCGCCGGCTCAGCACGGCCCTCAAGTTCTCTACCATCCTGGCTTTTTTATGCGGCGGATGGAAATAACCGCGGGCATCGAGCGCCTCTTCGACATGATCGAAAAGGCCAACCAACTCATCTTTGGTCGCCATCGGCTGCTCCGGCGCATCGAAGGGCACCGCAGTCAGGTCCTCCATTCCCGATTTCATCCACTCATAGGACATCAAGAGCACGGCCTGGGCGATGTTGAGCGAAGCGAAGGCCGGATTGACCGGGAAGGTGACGATCTCGTCAGCCAGCGCGACGTCCTCGTTCGACAGGCCGGATTTTTCCCGACCGAACAGAATGCCGGTTTTCTCACCAGCCTTGAACTTGTGCCGCAAGGTCTCGGCAGCCGTAATCGGCGACCGCACAGGCTTGAACCCGTCGCGTCCGCGCGCTGTCGTCGCATAGACGAAGTTGAGGTCGGCAATCGCCTCTTCCAGTGTCGCGTAGACCACAGCGCCGTCGATCACGTGGTCCGCCTTGGAGGCGGCTGCACGTGCCTTGTCGGAAGGCCAGCCGTCGCGCGGATTGACAAGACGCAGCTCAGCGAGGCCGAAATTGGCCATTGCGCGCGCCACCATGCCGATGTTTTCGCCGAGTTGCGGCTCAACCAGAATGATCGCCGGCCCCTCGGCCAGCATAATGCGCTCGCTGTTCGTCCCTGCCATGACTTTTCCTTAGAGAAATTTCGCGCTCCAATTGGCACAGAATCACCCGAAGGCAAAGGGGCGCCCCTACTCTTTAGGCCAGGACCCCGTCAGCCGGAACTGGAGATAGGCCTGCGTCAGGGCGGCGAACTGCGCCTTGATCGAGCTTTCCAGCGCGCCGTCGCGGTAGTCGTCGTTCCACAGGTTGTCAACGACGTAGCGACCGTCCTCCTCAATCACGTGAAAGACCGTCTGGGGTCGCGTCAGATCCGGCTGGTTGCCGAAACAGGAAATCGCATCGAAATAGACGTCGACAGCAGTCGTGCCGTCGTCAAGCGACCGAGGCTCGATCCGGACCTGCTTCAGCTCACAGCTATCCTGTCCGCCGATCACGACGTCATAGCCGAGCATATAGCCC
>CALSAF010000063.1:0-22867 GCA_943372805.1 Rhizobium sp. Q54 | reverse complement strand
GGGCCCGGACTGCGATCCGGTACGCCGGTTCATCTTGTTCTCCGCGGTGCGATGCTCGTCGTCGTTGGAATGCTCCTTGCCGAATGGGAAACCCGTCGTGTCGGAACAGTGATACTCGACCAGGCCCTGGTGACCACAGTAACCGGGGTCGTCGAGCGGCGGGAGGCCGGCGCTTCCGGCGAATGGCGCTACACACTGAGGCTATCGGCGACAAGCGCTCCGACGATCAGACGTGCACCACAGCGTGTTGCGCTTTTGGCGCGCAGCACCCACGACCCCGTGGCGATCGGCGACCTAATGACGGGCAGGGCAAGGCTTTCGCCACCATCAGGCCCGGCCTTGCCGGGGCTCAACGATTTTGCCTTCCAGAGCTACTTTGCCGGGATCGGCGCTGTCGGTTTCTTTCTCGGGCCACCGAAAGCGGTCGCCGGTCTGGACGAGGCCGAAACGAACCTCCTGACACGGTTCGATTCGGCGCTGTTTTCCCTGCGGGATCGGATTTCGACGCGGATCCGCACCGTCTTGCCGGGGGACCCCGGTGCCTTTGCCGCACAGATAATCACCGGTGAGCGTCGCTCTATGTCGCAGGAGGCGACGGAGGCGTTACGCCTGTCGGGCCTTGCCCATATCTCCGCGATCTCAGGCCTCAACATGGCTCTGGCGGCCGGGATCTTCTTCGTTGGCCTCCGCGGCTTGCTCAGTCTGGCTCCGGCGCTGGCACAGCGATTTCCCGTCAAGAAGGCTGCGGCCATCGGCGCACTGATCGCCATCAGCGGCTATGTGCTGATCTCCGGCTACCAGGTCTCAGCGCTTCGTGCCTATCTGATGACGGCGATCATGCTTGTCTCCGTCCTGTTCGATCGCCCGGCCATCAGCCTGCGCAATCTGGCAATCGCCGCCACTATCATCCTCGCCGTTCAGCCTTCGGCCGTCATGGGCCCGAGTTTCCAAATGTCCTTTGCCGCGACGGCAGGCCTGATTGCCGGTTATGCCGGATGGCGGGCGCGGCCAAGGTCAATCTTGCCAACCGGCCGCTCTGCCGGGCTGCGCATTGCCGGAACCGGCGTGAAGTTCGTCGGCGGGACGCTGGCGACATCGCTGATCGGCGGACTGGCGACAGCGATCTTCGCCATAACCCATTTTCACCGTCTGTCGACCCACAGTCTTGAGGCCAATCTCGCCGCCATGCCGCTTATCTCCCTCGTCGTCATGCCGGCGGGCTTCTTGGCGATGCTCCTGATGCCGTTCGGACTGGACGCCCCCTTCTTCTGGATCATGGGGCAGGGCCTCGAACTGGTGCTACTTGTCGCACACACGGTCGCCGGCTGGGGCGGAGGCTATGTCTTTCCAAGATTGCCCGAGTGGTTCTTGATTGGAACGACCGTCGGTATCCTGCTGCTCACTCTGCTGAGAACGGTGTTGCGTCACGCTGGCACCGCATTGATCCTGGTGACTCTCGTGGCTGCCTTGCTGGCCCCGAAGACATCGGTAGGCGATCTGATGATCAGCGAGGACGCTCGCCTCGTCACTTTCTGGACAGGAGAATCACCGGGCCTCGCATTGGCCACCAATCGAACGCGGCCATCGGCCTTTGTTTTCGATCAGTGGCGTCCGGTGCTTGGGGTGGAAAGGGTGACGCCGCCGGTGATGGTCTCCGTCGGCCGCTTGCCGCCGACGCCGGACTGGCGGTCCGGCCAGGAGCTGACCGAAGCACAGCGCCTTGCGGCCGAGGCGGTTCTGGATGACCTGATCCGAAAGGCCGAAACCAGCCACTTTGTCTGTATGAGGCAGGTCTGCGCCGCACGACTGAAGGGCAATCACTTGTTGTTGACTCTGGAACGGCCGGACCTTTTGGGCATGGCCTGCGGTCGGGCTGACATCGTGGTCTTGGCGGCACGAACGCGACTGGCATCCTGCCGCTCGGGCGCAGCGCTGATTTCCGAAACAAGCCTGCGCGCCATTGGTGCGCTGGAAGTTTCAAGTCTTGGCAGTGTTGTTGAGGGGCCCCGAATCAGGACGTCCTTCAGTGGCCCGGCAAGACCGTGGACGATGCACCGCCTCTATGACTGGCGTAGCGGCACGAATGCCGACCTGCATACCGCGACGATCATGTTCGGGATGGCGAACTGAGATCAAGGATGCGGGAGCCCGAAGTCAGTGATAGCGACGGATGAGGCCGACCAGCTTGCCCTGGATCTTCACTCGGTCCGGCGGGAAAATGCGGGTCTCATAGGCCGGATTGGCTGCCTCAAGGGCGATCGACGCACCACGGCGCCGGAACCGCTTCAGCGTCGCTTCTTCGTCGTCCACCAGAGCCACGATGATATCGCCTGGATTGGCATTGTTGGCATTGCGGATGATCACCGTGTCGCCATCGAGAATACCGGCTTCGATCATCGAATCGCCCTTCACCTCCAGCGCATAATGTTCGCCGGAACCGATCATCTCGGCAGGAACGGTGATGTCGTGCGTATTGTTCTGGATCGCGGAGATCGGAACACCCGCTGCAATACGGCCCATGACCGGCACCGAGACGGAGGACTGGCTGTCCTCAACGGCAGGCTTGGTCAAAGTCGGTGGCGGTGGCGTCTTGCCGAGACTGCCCTCGATGACGCTCGGTGCGAAGCCCCTGCGAGGCTGCAGGCTGGGCGTATAAGCCTCTGGCAGCTTGATGACTTCCAGTGCGCGGGCACGGTTGGGAAGCCGGCGAATGAAGCCACGCTCCTCGAGCGCGGTGATCAGGCGATGGATGCCTGATTTCGAGGCGAGGTCCAGCGCATCCTTCATCTCGTCGAAGGACGGAGGGACACCGGATTCCTTCATCCGCTCATGGATGAAGAGAAGCAGTTCCTGTTGCTTGCGCGTCAGCATATGTGGTGCCCCCAAGATGAAACAAAGCCAGAACGGACACTATATGTTCCATTTGTGTTCCGCAAGTGGATAAATTTTCGTGAACATTGCACGCGAAAATGCGATAGGCCGATTGAGGCCGGCTTCGGTGTTCGCGGACCTCTCGTCCTTGCTGACAAGCCGAGATCGGGTCCGCGGTGCAGTGCCAAACGGTGACCTGTGAGATCGTCCCATGCTGAAAGACCTGGAAAAATCCCTGCTCGGCAAGCCGACGGATGAACTGACGCCTGCCGAAAAGAAGGTGCTGGTCAAGGCCCGCCAGCGCCGGACTGTATCCACCAATGCGGGCGAAGATTTCCTTGCTGGAGCAACCTTCGGTCAGCGACTCGCGGATGGCATTGCAAGGGTCGGTGGGTCCTGGGGCTTCATCATCGGTTTCATGCTGTTCCTTGTGGCCTGGATCATCTTGAACACGATCCTCCTCGCCACCCGGCCACTCGATCCCTATCCCTTCATCTTCCTCAACCTTCTGCTGTCCATGGTGGCCGCCATCCAGGCGCCGATCATCATGATGAGCCAGAATCGTCAGGCTGAACGGGATCGTTTCATGGCCGCCAAGGACTATGAAATCAATCTGAAGGCCGAGATCGAGGTGTTGGCCCTGCATCACAAGATCGACGAACAGGTCTTGAAGGAGTTGCGCGAGACCCGCCAGGAGATTGATGCCGTCAGGCAGGCCATCGAAGCCCTTACAGGCCGGCCCGGCCAGTCCTAGATCTATCAGAGAAAATGGTTTCCTACATGTCGAACACTGCCTCCACACCCCGCGCTGTCGACCACCTCGTGCTGCCGGTCGTCGACCTTGAAACATGCCGAAGCCGGCTTGCTCGTCTCGGCTTCACCGTGGCGGCGGATGCTCGACATCCCTTCGGGACCGAGAATGCCTGCGTCTTCTTCCAGGACGACACCTATCTCGAGCCGCTGGCCGTGGGCAGCCGGGAGGATTGCCTGGAGGCGCAGCGCCAGGGCAACGTGTTTGTGTCCCGCGACAATGCCTTTCGCTTCCGTCGCGGGGAGGGGCTTTCTGCGGTCGTGGTTAAAACGGATGATGCCCAAGCCGATCATGCCCGTTATGTCGAGGAAGGCTTGAGCGGTGGCGCGCTGCTGCGTTTCTCGCGGGAGTTCCGTTTTCCCGATGGGCGGACTGCGCAAGGTGCCTTCCTGCTCGCCTTTGCAGCTGACCTGCGATCCCCTGATTTCTTTGGATTCGCCTGCCAGCGGGTCAATCCCCTGCCGTCTGACCGAGGCGGACTGCTTGTCCATGAAAATGGAGCGGCTGGCCTTGTCCGGATCGTTCTCGTCGAGGAGAACCCGAGCGATTTCCAGTATCTCCTCGAAACGCTCTTCGACCAACGTGACGTCACGGCCCATTCCTTTGGTCTTTCGATGCATGCGGCCAATGCCATGATCGAGGTGCTGACGCGCGAGGGTTTCTCGGCCCATTACGGACAACCTCTTTCCATGTCCGAGCGCGGCTTGCAGGGGGCGGCCGTTGTCATCGGTGTCGCCGATCTCGGCGTGACAGAAGCCTGCCTCGCTGCTAATGGCGTCGATTATCGGAAAACAGGCGCGCGCCTCGTCGTTGCGCCGGCAAAGGGCCAGGGTGTCACCTTCGCCTTCGAGGAGCTGAAATGAGCATTGTCACCAACTCGGAAGTCACCGTCGGCGAAGGCGCTGGCAAGGCCGTATTCTCCCAGAAGGGCCGCTTTGCCCTGATCGCCGGCCCCTGCCAGATGGAAAGCCGCGACCACGCCTTCATGATCGCCGGTCAGCTTGTCGAGCTCTGCCGCGAACTCGGCCTCGGTCTCGTCTACAAGTCCTCCTTCGACAAGGCGAACCGTACCTCGCTGTCCGCCGAGCGCGGGATTGGCCTGGAAACGGCAATGGAAGTCTTCGCCGACATCAAGAAGGAATTCGGCGTTCCTGTGCTCACCGACATCCATACGGAAGAACAGTGCGCAGCCGTTGCCCCGACCGTCGACATCTTGCAGATCCCGGCTTTTCTCTGCCGTCAGACGGACCTGCTTGTCGCTGCCGCCAAGACCGGTCGTGCGATCAACGTGAAGAAAGGCCAGTTCCTCGCCCCCTGGGACATGAAGAATGTGCTGAACAAGCTCAATGCGAGCGGCAATCCCAACGTGCTGCTTTGCGAGCGCGGTGCCTCCTTCGGTTACAATACGCTCGTCTCCGACATGCGCTCGCTGCCGATTATGGCCGCTATGGGGGCGCCTGTTGTCTTTGATGCGACCCATTCGGTGCAGCAGCCGGGCGGGCAGGGCGGCTCCACCGGCGGTCAGCGCGAATTCGTCGAAACCCTTGCGCGCGCGGCGGTGGCGGTCGGTATCGGCGGTCTCTTCGTCGAGACTCACCAGGATCCGGACAATGCCCCTTCGGATGGTCCGAACATGGTGAAGATCACCGATATGCGTCGGTTGCTGGAAAAACTGATTGCCTTTGATGACATCGCCAAGGCCGCCTGAGCGACCTCTCGCGGCGCTTCAATCGGTTGAACCAGTCTTGTCGGCGGCGGGTCTGGTTTAAATCGATTAGATTTCATTCACGACCGTCCCGATCCGTCATTGTATTTTGCGGATCATCGGATAAGACAGGGTGACTCACAGGAAGATCCAGAGGCGTTGCGCCCGGCGATCGGCCGTAGAGCCTTGTCCAATTTCCGTCTACAGGGAGCGAACATGACCGCCATCACCGACATCATCGGCCGCGAGATCCTCGACAGCCGCGGCAACCCGACCGTCGAGGTCGACGTCTATCTCGAAGACGGCAGCATGGGCCGCGCAGCCGTTCCCTCGGGCGCGTCGACCGGGGCGCATGAAGCCGTCGAACTGCGCGACGGTGGTTCGCGCTATCTCGGCAAGGGCGTTGAAAAGGCAGTCGAAGCCGTCAATGGCGAGATCTATGACGCGATCGGTGGCCACGATGCCGAAAACCAGATCCAGATCGACAACCTGATGATCCAGCTGGACGGCACGCCGAACAAGGCCCGCCTCGGCGCTAACGCCATCCTCGGCGTTTCGCTCGCCGTCGCCAAGGCTGCCGCCCAGTCTTCCGGCCTGCCGCTCTACCGTTATGTCGGCGGCCCGAACGCCCATGTCCTGCCGGTTCCGATGATGAACATCATCAACGGCGGCGCTCATGCCGACAACCCGATCGACTTCCAGGAATTCATGATCGTGCCGGTTGGCGCCGACACCATCCGCGACGCTGTTCGCATGGGCTCGGAAGTCTTCCACACGCTCAAGAAGCAGCTCGCTGCCGACGGCCACAACACCAATGTCGGCGATGAAGGCGGATTTGCCCCCGGTCTCGCATCGGCTCCGGCCGCCCTCGACTTCATCATGAAGTCGATCGAAAAGGCCGGCTACCGGCCGGGCGAAGACATGCACATCGCCCTCGACTGCGCCTCGACCGAATTCTTCAAGGATGGCAAGTACGTTCTCGAAGGCGAAGGCCGCACGCTTGAGCCGGAAGCCATGGCCGAATACCTCGCCGAACTGGCTGCCAAGTACCCGATCTTCTCGATCGAAGACGGCATGGCAGAAGACGACTGGGACGGCTGGAAGGCGCTGACCGACAAGATCGGCAAGAAGGTCCAGCTCGTTGGCGACGATCTCTTCGTCACCAACTCGGCCCGTCTACGCGACGGCATCAGGATGGGCGTTGCCAACTCGATCCTCGTCAAGGTCAACCAGATCGGTTCGCTGTCGGAAACCCTCGATGCCGTCTCGACCGCACATCGCGCTGCATATACAGCCGTGATGTCGCACCGTTCGGGTGAAACCGAGGATTCGACGATCGCCGATCTCGCAGTTGCCACCAACTGCGGTCAGATCAAGACCGGCTCGCTTGCCCGCTCCGACCGCACCGCAAAGTACAACCAGCTCATCCGTATCGAGGAAGAGCTTGGCCCACAGGCCCGTTACGCAGGGTCTTCCATCCTGCGCGGCTGATCGCCTCTGCATCCATTCTGAAAGCCCGCGCCGGTTGCCGGCGCGGGCTTTTTCTTTTGCACTGCGAATACGGTCAACGATCGGTTAAGACATGCTCGCTAACCTGAACGCCAGTTTCGCGTTTCAGGGCATTTGTCGGCATGTGGACCAGACATCACAAAAAGAAGAAATACGGTCGCCTCATCCTTCCTGCTGTCACAGTCGCTTTCCTGTCCTATTTCGGATATCACTCTGTCCATGGTGACTATGGGTTGAAGGCCGGTCAGCAATTCGAGCTCGTCCGTCTTGAGCGGAGTGCTGAACTCGACAAGCTTGTTGCGCAGCGCAGCGTCCTGGAGAAGGAGGTTGGCCTGTTGAGTGATGGTTCCCTCGACGAGGATATCATCGACGAAAAGGCGCGTTATCAGCTCAACATGTCGCGTCCGGATGAAATCGTCATCTTCAACACCTATTTCTGATTAACTCAAATTCGGTTAATCGTAAATTTTTTAGTCATTACAGTTGCTTGCGGCGAATGTGAGCCATGCATTTATGGCATTGCCGCCGTCGTGTTTCTTCCCTATTCTGTGTCCAACTTTGGACCATAATAACCCATGGGAGGGATGCATGGCGCCTCGCAAGCCAGCAGCTGCGAACGGTCGGAAGTCTTCCGCCAAGTCGGCCGGCAAGGATTTTACCGGGAAGAACTCACCTGAATTCGGAGCAGATGAAGAGCTTCACGCATACCGTGAAATGCTTCTGATCCGCCGTTTCGAGGAAAAGGCCGGCCAGCTTTACGGCATGGGCTTCATCGGGGGCTTCTGTCACCTCTATATCGGCCAGGAAGCTGTCGTCGTCGGCATGCAGATGGCGCAGAAGGAAGGTGATCAGGTCATCACCGCCTATCGCGACCACGGACACATGCTGGCAGCGGGCCTGAGCGCTCGCGGCGTCATGGCCGAGCTCACGGGTCGCCGCAGCGGCTTGTCGAAGGGCAAGGGTGGCTCCATGCACATGTTTTCGAAAGAGAAGCATTTCTATGGTGGCCACGGCATCGTCGGTGCGCAGGTTTCGCTCGGAACCGGTCTTGCCTTCGCCAACAAGTATCGCGGCAATGACAATGTCGCTGTTGCCTATTTCGGCGATGGCGCTGCGAACCAGGGCCAGGTCTACGAGAGCTTCAACATGGCTGCCCTTTGGCAGCTGCCGATCATCTACATCGTTGAGAACAACCGTTACGCCATGGGCACCTCGACGGCCCGCGCCACGGCCCAGTCGAACTACTCGCTGCGTGGCTCCGGCTTCGGCATCCCCGGCGTCCAGGTCGACGGCATGGATGTGCGCGCGGTGAAGGCTGCCGCCGACGAGGCGCTCGAGCATTGCCGTTCCGGCAAGGGTCCAATCATTCTTGAAATGCTGACCTATCGCTATCGCGGCCACTCGATGTCCGACCCGGCGAAGTATCGCTCCAAGGAAGAAGTGCAGAAGATGCGGTCGGAGCAGGATCCGATCGAGCAGGTCAAGGCCCGTCTCCTCGAGAATGGCTGGGCCTCAGAAGACCAGCTCAAGGCAATCGACAAGGATGTGCGCGACATTGTTGCGGACAGTGCCGATTTCGCCCAGGCCGATCCGGAGCCGGATGTTTCCGAGCTCTACACCGACATTCTTCTGTAATCGGGGAGGGAACCCATGCCGATCGAAATTTTGATGCCCGCCCTTTCTCCGACCATGGAAGAAGGCACGCTTTCCAAATGGATCAAGCAGGAAGGCGATACCGTAAAGTCTGGCGACGTGATTGCCGAGATCGAGACCGACAAGGCGACCATGGAAGTGGAAGCCGTCGATGAAGGCGTCCTGGGCAAGCTGCTGATTGCCGCCGGCACCGAGAACGTCAAGGTCAACACGCCGATCGCCATTCTCTTGCAGGATGGTGAAAGCGCTGATGCGGCACCCGCTCCGAAGGCGGCACCTACTGCTGCTGAGCCGGTATCCGCGCCTGCAGCTGCAGCGCCTGCTGCTGCCGCCGTTCCGGCGGTTCCGAAGGTTGAAGTCGCTGCCGATCCGGACGTCCCGGCTGGCACCGAAATGGTGACGATGACGGTGCGTGAAGCGCTGCGCGAAGCCATGGCCGAGGAAATGCGCGCCAATCCCAACGTCTTCATCATGGGTGAGGAAGTTGCCGAGTACCAGGGCGCCTACAAGATCACGCAAGGGTTGCTGCAGGAATTCGGCGCGAAACGCGTCGTCGATACCCCGATCACTGAGCATGGCTTTGCCGGGCTCGGCGTCGGTGCGGCGATGGCAGGTCTCAATCCGATCGTCGAATTCATGACGTTCAACTTCGCCATGCAGGCGATCGACCACATCATCAACTCCGCTGCCAAGACGCTCTACATGTCCGGCGGCCAGATGGGTGCGCCGATCGTGTTCCGCGGCCCGAACGGTGCAGCTGCCCGCGTCGGCGCCCAGCACAGCCAGGACTATGCGGCCTGGTACAGCCAGATCCCGGGTCTGAAGGTCGTCATGCCCTACACGGCAGCTGACGCCAAGGGCCTGCTGAAGGCTGCTATCCGCGATCCGAACCCGGTCATCTTCCTCGAAAACGAAATCCTCTACGGTCACTCCTTCGAAGTGCCGAAGATGGACGACTTCGTCCTGCCGATCGGCAAGGCGCGCATCCACAAGACCGGCAAGGACGCAACCATCGTTTCCTTCGGCATCGGCATGACCTATTCGGTCAAGGCCGTCGAGGAACTGGCGAAGGAAGGCATTGACGTCGAACTGATCGACCTCAGAACCATCCGCCCGATGGACCTGCCGACCGTCATCGAATCCGTAAAGAAGACCGGCCGTCTGGTGACCGTTGAGGAAGGCTATCCGCAGTCCTCCGTCGGCACTGAAATTGCGACCCGCGTCATGCAGCAGGCCTTCGACTATCTGGATGCGCCGATCCTGACGATCGCCGGCAAGGATGTTCCGATGCCTTATGCGGCCAATCTTGAAAAGCTGGCACTGCCGAGCGTTGCCGAAGTCGTTCAGGCCGTCAAAACCGTCTGCTACAAGTAAGGGGGCAAGGTCATGCCGATCAATATCACCATGCCGGCCCTGTCTCCGACGATGGAAGAGGGCAATCTGGCCAAGTGGCTGGTCAAGGAAGGCGACAAGGTCAAGTCCGGCGACGTGATCGCCGAAATCGAGACCGACAAGGCGACCATGGAAGTGGAAGCCGTCGATGAGGGCATCGTCGCAAAGATCGTCGTTCCCGCCGGCACAGAGGCCGTGAAGGTCAATGCGCTGATCGCGATCCTCGCCGAGGAAGGCGAGGACGTGGCAGTCGCCGCCGCAGGTGGCGGATCTGCCGCACCGAAGGCCGAGGCAGCGCCCGCTGCCAAGGCGGAAGCCGCGACAGCGCCGGCATCGGCACCCGTTGCAGCACCAGCTCCCGCAGCGTCGTCGGTTGCTCCGGCAGCATCGACCGGTGAGCGCGTCTTCGCCTCGCCACTCGCACGTCGCCTCGCCAAGGAAGCCGGTCTCGACCTGAAGGCGGTCTCGGGCTCCGGTCCGAAGGGCCGCGTGGTCAAGAGCGACGTCGAAAAGGCCGTCAGCACCGGTGGTGCAAAGGCTGCACCGGCGCCAACAGCAGCTGCGTCAACTGCCGCACTCGCCCCGGTTATGGCCAAGGGTGCGTCGGAAGAAGCCGTTCTCAAGAACTTCGCCGAAGGTTCGTATGAGCTCGTGCCGCATGACGGCATGCGCAAGACGATCGCCAAGCGCCTGCAGGAATCGAAGCAGACCATCCCGCATTTCTACGTCTCCGTGGATTGCGAACTGGATGCGTTGCTGGCACTTCGTGCCCAGCTCAATGCCGCAGCTCCTGAAAAGGATGGCAAGCCGGCCTACAAGCTCTCGGTCAACGACCTGGTGATCAAGGCCTTGGCTCTTGCACTGCGCGACGTGCCGGATGCCAACGTCTCCTGGACCGACACCAACATGGTCAAGCACAAGCATGCGGATGTCGGTGTGGCGGTCTCGATCCCCGGCGGCCTGATCACTCCGATCATCCGCAAGGCCGAGACAAAGAGCCTGTCCACCATCTCCAACGAGATGAAGGACCTCGGCAAGCGCGCCAAGGACCGCAAGCTGAAGCCCGATGAATACCAGGGCGGCACGACTGCCGTGTCCAACATGGGCATGATGGGCGTGAAGAGCTTCTCGGCCGTGGTCAACCCGCCGCATGCAACGATCCTTGCGATCGGTGCCGGCGAAGAGCGGGTCGTCGTCAAGAACGGCGAGATGAAGATCGCCAATGTCATGACCGTGACGCTCTCCACCGACCACCGTTGCGTCGATGGCGCGCTGGGAGCCGAATTGCTCGGTGCCTTTAAGCGCTACATCGAAAATCCGATGGGTATGCTGGTCTGAACCGGGGGCGGTTAAGATGAAGACCGTTCTCGCTTACGGCGACAGCCTGACATGGGGCTACGACCCGGTGAACCTGGGTCGGCATGCCTATGAGGTCCGCTGGACGAGTGTCTTGCAAAAGGCGCTCGGTCACAGGGTCCGGGTGATCGCCGAGGGCTTGAACGGTCGTACCACCGCCTATGACGACCATCTGGGTGACTGTGAGCGCAACGGCGTAAAGCTGCTGCCGACGATACTCGCGACGCACAAACCGATTGATCTCGTGATCATCATGCTGGGGACGAATGACCTCAAGCGTGGCATCCAGGGCACGGCGATCGGAGCGACCAGTGGCGTCAAGCGACTGGTCAAGCTCGTTCAGAAGCACGACTGGGGTTTCGAGTTCGACGAGCCCGAAATCCTGATCGTCGCGCCGCCGGCGATCCGCGAGACGGCCAATTCGGTGTTCGGCGCCATGTTCAACCACTCGGTGGACGAAGGCGCCATGCTCGCCAGCATGTACCGCGATGCGGCAGACGAATCGGGATGCGCCTTCTTCGACGCAGGATCGGTCGCAGAGACCACGCCGCTCGACGGCATCCATCTCGATGCGGAAAACACCCGTGCGATCGGTCGCGGTCTTGAGCCTGTCGTCCGCATGATGCTTGGGCTTTGAAGAAAGACCGCATCCTGCATCCTCTGGCAGGGCGCGTTGATCAAAATCAAGGAGGTCTTGTGCGCTGCGTCTAACCTGTACCCATCAACCCCGACAAGAGGAGATGGGATCATGTCGAACACACCGCACGAACTGGCAGTGGAATTCCCGGAACACGTCACGCTGATGCGTCATCTGAAAGAAACGGATGGGCATTTTGCAAGATTGTTCGAAGCCTATCATGAGGTGAACCGGGCCATCCACCGCGCCGAAACCGATATCGAGCCTGCAGACGACTTCCATGTCGTGGAAATGCGCAAGAAGCGGATGCAGCTCAAGGATGAAATCTACGGGATGCTGGTTCGTCACGAACCGGAAGCCGAGACACCCGCAGCCTGAGGGTCTCGCTTCCAGTCCCGAAACGGGCCTCCGTGCGAATGGAGGCTCGCAGGAAACCGAGGAGTGGAAGCACCCATGTCGAACGCTTACGACGTCATCATCATTGGCTCCGGCCCCGGCGGCTACGTCACCGCCATCCGTGCCGCCCAGCTCGGGCTGAAAACCGCGATCGTGGAGCGCGAGCATCTGGGCGGCATCTGCCTGAACTGGGGCTGCATCCCGACAAAGGCGCTGTTGCGCTCAGCCGAGATCCTCGATCACGCCAACCATGCGAAATCCTACGGCCTGACGCTGAACGGCACGATGACAGCCGACGTGAAGGAAGTCGTCGCCCGCTCCCGCGGCGTCTCTGCCCGCCTCAATGGTGGCATCGGCTTCCTGATGAAGAAGAACAAGATCGACGTCATCTGGGGCGAAGCCAAGTTGACCAAGCCCGGCGAAATCGTCGTCGGCAAGATGTCGAAGCCTGTCGTTGAGCCGCAACACCCGGTTCCGAAGGGCGTGCTGGGTGAGGGCACCTACACCGCCAAGCACATCATCGTCGCGACCGGCGCACGTCCGCGTGCGCTGCCCGGCATCGAGCCGGATGGCAAGCTGATCTGGACCTATTTCGAAGCGATGAAGCCGGACTTCATGCCGAAATCCATGGTCGTCATGGGATCGGGCGCGATCGGCATCGAATTCGCCTCCTTCTACCGCTCCATGGGCGTCGACGTGACCGTGGTCGAGCTGATGGCCAACATCATGCCGGTCGAAGACGTTGAGATCTCCACCTTCGCCCGCAAGCAGCTGGAAAAGCGCGGCCTGAAGATTATCACCGAGGCCAAGGTGTCGAAGGTCGAAAAGGGCGCGAACTCCATCACCGCCCATGTCGAGACCAAGGATGGCAAGGTTCAGACAATCACTGCTGACCGCCTGATCTCCGCCGTTGGCGTCCAGGGCAATATCGAGAACCTCGGCCTCGAAACGCTCGGTGTGAAGACCGATCGCGGCTGCATCGTCATCGACGGCTATGGCAAGACCAATGTGCCTGGCCTCTACGCCATCGGCGACGTGGCAGGCCCCCCGATGCTGGCTCACAAGGCCGAGCACGAAGGCGTGATCTGCATCGAGAAAATCGCCGGCGTTCCGGGCGTGCATCCGATGGACAAGGCCAAGATCCCGGGCTGCACCTATTGCAACCCGCAGGTCGCCTCTGTCGGCCTGACGGAAGCCAAGGCGAAGGCTGAGGGCCGCGATATCCGCGTCGGCCGCTATTCCTTTGCCGCCAACGGCAAGGCGATCGCGCTCGGCGAGGACCAGGGCATGATCAAGACGATCTTCGACAAGAAGACCGGGGAGCTCCTTGGGGCCCACATGGTTGGTGCGGAAGTGACCGAGCTCATCCAGGGCTTTGTCGTCGCGATGAACCTCGAGACGACGGAAGAAGAGCTGATGCACACGATCTTCCCGCATCCGACGCTGTCGGAAATGATGAAGGAAAGCGTGCTCGATGCCTATGGCCGGGTGCTCAACGCCTAAACTCCGGTTGTGAAACGGAACCTCGCCGCCTATATGGGCGGCAGGTTCCAAATTGACGATCCGAAGGGAGTTCGACGTGGCAGGGTTTGAAGTCGGCATTATCGCGACGATCTTCTTCGGCGGCCTCGCTGGCTGGCTTGCCGGCAAGCTGATGGACATGCGCTTCGGCGTCTTCATGAACATCGTGATCGGCATCGTGGGTGCCGCGATCGCAGCCGCGATCTTCCGGCGCCTCGGCATCTTTGTCGAAGGTGACTGGCTCGGCTACCTGCTCACCAGCTTCGTCGGTGCCAGCATCCTTCTCTTCATTGCCCGGCTTGTCCGGCGGTAATCTCGATCAGCCGCACCAGCGGCGGGACAGGGTTTTGACCATGGTCACCATTCTCGACAGGACCAATCTTTCGAACGCGACACCCCTGGCGCCCGCAGACGAAAAGCGTGTGCGCCATCCGGAAAAGGCGCACAAGCCTGACACGGAAGTGCTGCGCAAGCCGGAATGGATCCGCGTCAAGGCGCCGACCTCAAAGGGCTATCACGAGACCCGCGACCTCGTCCGCTCCCACAAGCTGGTGACGGTCTGCGAAGAAGCCGGTTGCCCGAATATCGGCGAGTGCTGGGACAAGAAGCACGCGACCTTCATGATCATGGGCGAGATCTGTACCCGCGCCTGCGCCTTCTGCAATGTCGCGACCGGCAAGCCCAACGCACTCGACCTGGACGAACCTGATAACGTCGCCAAGGCCGTCCGCCAGATGGGTCTGCAGCACGTCGTCATCACCTCCGTCGACCGCGACGATCTGGCTGATGGCGGCGCCGAACATTTCGAGAAGGTGATCTGGGCCATTCGTGCCGCGTCGCCGCAAACGACGATCGAGATCCTGACCCCGGACTTCCTGAAGAAGCCAGGAGCTTTGGAGCGCGTTGTCGCTGCCAAGCCCGACGTCTTCAACCACAACATGGAAACCGTACCCGGCAACTATTTGACCGTCCGCCCGGGCGCCCGCTATTTCCACTCCGTGCGCCTGCTGCAGCGGGTGAAGGAACTCGACCCGACCATGTTCACCAAGTCGGGCATCATGGTTGGACTTGGCGAAGAGCGGAACGAAGTCCTGCAGCTGATGGACGACCTGCGCACGGCAGACGTCGACTTCCTGACCATCGGCCAGTATCTCCAGCCGACCCGCAAGCACCACAAGGTCGAACGCTTCGTCACGCCGGAAGAGTTCAAGTCCTACGAGGATATCGCCTACACCAAGGGCTTCCTGATGGTCTCCTCAAGCCCGTTGACCCGGTCCTCGCACCATGCCGGCGATGACTTCGCACGGTTGAAGGCGGCGCGGGAGAAGCTTGTCGCCAAGGTCTGAAGACGTCTCCAGACTTTCAAACGGAGTGAGACGACGCTAAATCAACCACACGCAAGGAGTGCGTGGTTGTGGTGATGTTCATTAAATCGTTGGAAGATGGAGCCGCGCAATTGCGCCAGGCGCGGCGCATCATGGTCATCGGCTGCTCCGGCGGCGGCAAGTCAACCTTGTCTCGCAAGCTCGCTGTGGCGCTCGATCTGCCAGACCACTCAATGGATCGGGAAATTTTCTGGCTGCCGAATTGGGTTGAGCGCCCCAGGGCTGAGCAAAGGGCAATACTCTCTGAGATCGTCAAAGCGGACAGATGGCTTCTCGACGGGACCAATCCTTCCAGTTTCGACATCCGCCTGCCGCGCACCGATCTGGTCATCTGGGTGCGGTTGCCGCGGTGGCGCTGCCTTCTTGGTGTGTACAAGAGGGCAAGCCAATACGTCGGACGCCATCGTCCGGACATGGCAGATAGCTGTGTCGAGCAATGGCCCGACCGCGAATTCATCTCCTACATCTGGAACTTCGAACGCCGCTTCGCCCCACGCATCATCCAGGAAATCGATCGTCACGGCCCGAACGTACCTGTCATAACCCTCAAATTCCACGGCGAAATGGCGCACCTGCTTGATCTCGCGGGAGTTCCTCATTAAGTCCCGCTTCATGCCACAATTCGAAACCCGCCGCCCCGTCAAGCACTCGCCCGACCGCATGTATGCTCTCGTCGCCGACATCGAGCGCTATCCGGAATTTCTGCCGCTCTGCGAAGCGCTGACCATTCGCTCGCGCCGCGAACGTGATGGCAAGGAATTGCTGCTCGCTGACATGACGGTGGGCTACAAGGCGATCCGTGAGACCTTCACGACGCAGGTCCTGCTGACGCCCTCCGAGCGCACCATCGATGTCAAATACATCGAGGGTCCGTTCAAGTACCTCGACAACCGCTGGCGCTTCGAAGAAACGGCGGATGGCGGTTGCTCCGTGCATTTCTACATCGACTACGAGTTCAAGAACCGCATCCTCGGCGCGCTCATGGGCTCGATGTTCGACCGTGCCTTCCGCATGTTCTCGGAAGCCTTCGAAGCGCGTGCCGACAAGATCTATGCCGGGGTCTGAGCGGCGGCGGCTAGCATTTCAAGGGCAGTCTTGACCGTCTGAAGCCGCACCTCATCCCGGCCGATCTCGCCGTAGCGCATCTCCCGGTGATCGATGATGCCTGAGCGGGTCTTCAAGACGAGATGCACGAGGCCAACCGGCTTTTCCGCCGAGCCGCCACCCGGTCCAGCAATGCCGGTAACCGCCACAGCGACGTCGGCACCCGAACGCATCAGCGCCCCATGCGCCATCTGCAGCGCCGTCTCCTTCGAGACTGCACCGAAGGACTCCAGCGTTGTCGCTGAAACGCCGATCAGATCCATCTTGGCCTGGTTCGTATAGGTCACGAAACCGCGGTCGACGACGGCGGATGAACCGGCGATCTCGGTCAGCGCACCAGCAATCAGCCCGCCAGTGCAGGACTCGGCCAACGCGATCATCCAGCCCCGATCACGATAGGCGGCAATGATCTCTGCGGCCTGGGCCTCGAGGTCGGCCGGATAAAGCCCCATCACTCTGCACCGCGGAAGACGACGGTCGCCGTGGCAATTGCCGCGATCCCCTCGCGCCGGCCGACGAAGCCGATCGTCTCGTTGGTCGTCGCCTTCACCGAGCAGCGATCAAGCGAGATGCCGAGGATTTCCGAGAGCTTTTCCCGCATGGCCTGACGGTGGGGACCGATCTTAGGTGCTTCGGCAATAAGCGAAATATCTGCATTCATGATCGTGCCACCGGCTTGACGCACGATCCTGGCGGCATGCTCCAGGAAGATGCGCGACGGCGCACCCTTCCACTGCATGTCCGAGGGCGGGAAATGGTCGCCGATATCGCCGGCGCCACAGGTCGCGAGCAGCGCGTCTGTCAGCGCATGCAGCGCGACATCGGCGTCCGAATGTCCCTTGAGCTTCTGGTCGTGCGGAATGAAGATGCCGCAGAGGGTGACGCCATCACCGGCTTCGAGCTGGTGCACGTCATAGCCGTTTCCGGTGCGAACATCGGGCAGGGCGGTGCCTCTGAGTTTCTCATCGGCCATGGCGATATCCCTTTGCACGGTCAGTTTGACATTGTCGATCGAGCCCTCGACGAGATGAACCGGTAGACCCGCCCATTCGGCGATCGAGGCATCGTCGGTGAAATCCGCAGCCTGCTCCTCGGCTGCCCGTTCGTGGGCGGCAAGGATGGTCGTGTAGTGGAAGCTCTGTGGTGTCTGCGCGGCGAAAAGATCCTTGCGTGGAACGGTCGCTCCAACGACACCGGAGGTGTCGGCGCGCTTGATCGTGTCCGAAACGGGCAGGGCTGGCAGTACGGCCTTCTTGCCAGCTGCGAGTCCACTGGCGATCCGCTCCAGGAGTGCGGCATCGACGAAGGGTCGCACTCCGTCCTGGATCATCACATGCTCGATGCCGCGATCCTGCAGGGCGCGCAGGCCGTTCAGCACGGAAGCCTGTCGCGTAGTGCCACCCGTCACGATGATCAGGTCCTCTCCCTCGGGCAGGTCGGCGATGGCAGCCTCAAGCAGTGCTTGATCGTCGGGGTGGATCACCACGGCGATCGGGCCACTTCTGGGCCAGTCGAGGAAAATCTTGAGCGTGTGCGAGATGACCGGCTTGCCGCCGATCCGCCGATATTGTTTGGGTCCTTCGACCGAGGCGCCGGCGCGTTCGCCGCGTCCTGCGGCAACCACCACGACCCCGATTGTTCCGCTACGCCCTTGCTCCATCGCCCTGCCTGGTCCATGACACATTTTCTTCGCAACCGTGCTCTATCGGCTCGGCATCAGCTTTTCCAGCATTTGCACGATTTTTTGTCGATGCGTGAGCTTTGCCTCTTGGCAAGCCAGAGCTGACTGTCTAAAAATAATGCAAATGCGTTCTTTGCCTGAAAGATAATCATTTGATCTCCGTCGCGTTGGACACGCCCTTCAGCATCGGCAAGGTTCCCGTCCGGAACCGGCTTGTGCTTGCGCCGATGTCCGGAGTGACCGACCTTCCGTTCCGACAGCTGGCCTTTCGCTTTGGTGCAGGGCTTGTCGTGACCGAGATGGTGGCAAGCCGCGAACTCGTCTTCAATGCAGCGGAAAGCTGGTCGCGCCTCAAGGGGGCGGGGCTGACGCCTCATATGGTGCAGCTCGCCGGCCGCGAGGCAAAATGGCTGGCTGAGGCGGCCGTCATTGCAGAGGCGAACGGCGCCGACATCATCGATATCAACATGGGCTGCCCGGCCAAGAAGGTCATCGGTGGTTACGCCGGGTCCGCCCTCATGCGTGAACCGGATCACGCACTTTCGCTGATCGAAGCGACGGTGAAGGCAGTCAAGATCCCGGTCACCGTCAAGATGCGGCTCGGCTGGGACGAGAACTCGATCAACGCGCCTGATATTGCTGCCCGTGCGGAAGCTGCCGGTGTGCAACTGATCACGGTCCATGGCCGCACGCGCATGCAGTTCTACGAAGGCCGCGCCGATTGGGACGCCATCGCGGCTGTCCACGATGCCATCCGCATTCCACTGATTGCCAATGGTGACGTTGAGACCGTCGAGGATGCCCACGACATCCTGCGTCGCTCCGGCGCTGATGCGGTGATGGTCGGTCGGTCGTGTCAGGGCAGGCCCTGGCATGCCGGTGTCCTCGCTGGTCATGTCGGCCCTCGGGCTTCCGAGATCCCCGGCCTCGTCGTCGAGCACTACAGGATGATGCTGGAGCATTATGGCCCGGAGGTCGGCGTCCGCCATGCCCGCAAGCATCTCGGCTGGTATCTGGACCGCCAAGCACCTGATCTCGCGGGCGAAACCAAGGCCGCAATCATGACATCGAAGGACGCCGGTTTTGTCGCCGAGGCTCTGGAGCTTGCGCTCTCAAGCAGTGCCGACGCCAGCGCCAGACAGGAGGCCGCATGACGGCGAACGACAACGCGGGCACCAATGGCCTTGCCATGGCCGTGCTGAACGCCATCCAGAACCCGGTGGTGATGGTCGACGCGAACGGCCATATCGCATTCGCCAATTGGGAGGCGGAAGCCTTCTTCGGCGCGAGTGCTTCCCATTTGGCGCGCTACCGCATCTCGACCTTCATTCCCTTCGGCAGCCCGCTGCTGTCGCTGATCGAGCAGGTCCGCGAGCGCCGCGCCCCGGTGAATGAATACCGCGTCGACCTGAGCTCGCCGCGCCTCGGTCAGGAAAAGCTGGTCGACCTCTATGTCGCGCCTGTCTTGAGCCAGCCCGGCAATGTCGTGGTGGTCTTCCAGGAACGCTCCATGGCCGACAAGATCGACCGACAGCTGACCCATCGAGCCGCGGCCCGCTCCGTCACCGGCCTTGCCTCCATGCTCGCGCACGAGATCAAGAACCCGCTTTCCGGTATCCGTGGCGCGGCCCAATTGCTTGAGACAGCGGTAACCGACGAAGACAGGGCGCTGACCCGGCTGATCTGCGACGAGACCGACCGGATCGTGTCGCTGGTCGACCGCATGGAGGTCTTCTCTGATGAACGTCCGGTCGACCGCCAGTCCATCAACATCCACTCGGTCCTCGATCAGGTGAAGGCAGTCGCGAAGGCAGGCTTTGCCCGCAACATCCGCATCACCGAGAATTACGACCCCTCTCTGCCGCCGGTCTTTGCCAACAGGGATCAGCTGGTGCAGGTCTTCCTCAACCTCGTCAAGAACGCTGCCGAAGCGATCGGCGAGCGTTCCGATGGCGAAATCCAGCTGACGACCGCCTATCGCCCGGGCATTCGCCTCTCGGTCGCAGGCTCGCGCGAGAAGATCTCGCTGCCACTCGAATTCTGCGTCCATGACAATGGGCCAGGCGTGCCATCCGATCTGCTACCGCATCTCTTCGATCCCTTCATCACGACGAAGACGAACGGCTCAGGTCTGGGGTTGGCCCTGGTCGCCAAGATCATCGGCGGCCATGGTGGCATTGTCGAATGCGACAGCCAGGCGAACCGCACCACCTTCCGGGTCCTCATGCCCATGTCGAAAGAGACGGCGCTCGACGATGCGCCTCTTGCCAAATCCACGGGAACGAACTGATGACGGCCACGATCCTTGTTGCAGATGACGATGCTGCGATCCGCACGGTGCTGAACCAGGCACTGAGCCGTGCAGGTTACGACGTCAGGATCACCTCAAACGCTGCCACCCTCTGGCGCTGGATTTCGGCAGGCGAGGGCGATCTGGTCGTGACCGACGTGGTCATGCCGGACGAAAACGCCTTCGACCTCCTGCCGCGCATCAAGAAGGCGCGGCCGGACCTGCCTGTCCTCGTCATGAGTGCCCAGAACACCTTCATGACAGCCATCAAGGCCTCCGAGAAGGGCGCCTATGATTACCTGCCCAAGCCCTTCGACCTGACCGAGCTGATCGCCATCATTGGTCGCGCGCTGTCGGAGCCGAAAAAGCGTCCGGCGCGTCTCGACGACGACATGCAGGACGGCATGCCGCTCGTCGGTCGCTCTGCTGCCATGCAGGAGATTTACCGCGTTCTCGCCCGTCTGATGCAGACGGACCTGACACTGATGATCACCGGCGAATCCGGCACCGGCAAGGAACTGGTTGCAAAGGCGCTGCACGACTACGGCAAGCGCCGGAACGGCCCCTTCGTCGCCATCAACATGGCCGCCATTCCGCGCGACCTGATCGAGTCGGAGCTCTTTGGCCACGAAAAGGGTGCCTTCACCGGAGCCCAGACCCGGTCGACTGGTCGCTTCGAGCAGGCTGAAGGCGGCACGCTCTTCCTCGATGAAATCGGCGACATGCCGATGGACGCACAGACCCGTCTGCTCCGCGTCCTGCAGCAGGGCGAATACACCACCGTCGGTGGCCGGACCCCGATCCGCACGGATGTCCGCATCGTTGCCGCGACCAACAAGGACCTGAAGCAGTCGATCAACCAGGGCCTCTTCCGCGAAGATCTCTATTATCGCCTGAATGTCGTGCCCCTGCGCCTGCCGCCGCTGCGCGACCGCGCCGAGGACATTCCGGATCTCGTCCGCCACTTCATCCAGCAGGGCGAAAAGGAAGGTCTCGATTCGAAGCGTTTCGATCACGAAGCGCTCGAAGTGATGAAGTCCTATGCCTGGCCGGGCAATGTCCGCGAGCTTGAAAATGTGGTTCGCCGCCTCATGGCGCTTTATCCACAGGATGTGATCGCGCGCGAAATCGTCGAGCAGGAACTGCGTGCCGATGTCTCCGACAGCCCGATCGCCAAGGTCGGCATGCCATCCGGCACGATGACGATCTCGCAGGCCGTCGAGGAGAACATGCGGACCTACTTCGCCTCTTTCGGCGACGCCCTCCCACCTTCGGGCCTCTATGACCGTGTGCTGACGGAGATGGAGTATCCCTTGATCCTGGCCGCCCTGACCGCCACACGCGGAAATCAGATCAAGGCAGCCGATCTGCTCGGCCTCAACCGCAATACGCTCCGCAAGAAGATCCGGGAACTCGGCGTGTCGGTCTATCGAAGCTCCCGTTCAGCTTGACAATAGCGGAACTGCCGTTGCAATTTCGCCACATTGCGTTGCTCAAAAGCCACGTTGCTTTGTAACGGACGCGACTGCCGTCCGTTGTTGGCACATTGAGCGTTGCAGAAACAAAATCGACGGTTGCCGCTCTGGTGGCCGCGTCAATGAGATCCGAAAGCGCGGATCCGGGGGAAATGATGGCACGCGCGAGGAAGGCCTCCGCAGCAGACATCGATACGGCTCTGGCCCATGACCGGCGTGCATCATTTGCGTTGCCGGGCTTGCTGCTGGCAGGCGGAGCGCTGCTCTGCGCCTCCCTGACCTTGCCGATACTGCTTGGTCTGACGCCCATCGAGCCCACCTCGCGTGTGCTGATTGCCTCGGCTGTCGTCAACTCCCTGTTCATCGTCGGCCTGATGTTTCTTATCGGTCGTGAGGTGATGCGCCTCTTCAAGGCACGCAACCGCGGACGTGCGGCTGCGCGGCTGCATGTTCGTATCGTCGCGCTCTTCTCCGTGATCGCGATCACGCCGGCGATCCTTGTGGCGATCTTCGCCTCGATCACACTCAATGTCGGCCTGGACCGCTGGTTCTCGCTCCGCACCCAGTCGATCGTTTCATCGTCCATGAATGTCGCCCAGGCATATATGCTGGAGAATGCCAGCTATCTGCAGGGCCAGACCATCTCGATGGCGAACGACCTGGAGCGCAATCGTGCGCTGTTCTATCTCGACCGTACCGGTTTCGTCGAGTTGATGACCCGCCAGGCACGCGGACGGGGCATGCTCGGGGCCTTCCTGGTCCGCGAGGATGGCTCGGCCATCACCCAGGCGGAGATCGACACGGAAAAGCCCCTTCCGGCCATTCCGAGGGATGCACTGTCGAGTGCGGCGGCCGGCCAACCAACGCTGATCCCGCCGGGCGTGACCAATCTCGTCGGTGCCATCATCAAGCTCGAAAGCATTTCCGGCACTTTTCTCTACACCATCCGCGCAGTTGATCCGAAGGTCATGCAGGCGATGCGCCAGATGGAGGAGAACACAGCCGAATACCAGTCGATGGAGGATGGTCGAACAACCCTGCAGATCGCCTTCGCTATCCTGTATCTCGGTTTCGCGCTGAT
>CALSAF010000062.1:0-23102 GCA_943372805.1 Rhizobium sp. Q54 | reverse complement strand
GGCACCCCGCTCAGCTGGGTGACAGAGGTCGCGGCACTAGGCTGTGCCGCATACATCGATCAGGAGACGACGGATGATGGCCGGCAGCACATCAGGCCGTCTGGGCAACACGCTCCTGGAGTCCGGCCAAGAGTTCTACCGAGCGGATTCGGGCGCCGAGATCATGCACAGGCGTGGAAACTATCACTTCGTCGGGGGCCACTTCGGCGATGAACTCGCCGAGCTTGCGCGCAGCCGTCTCGGGCGCACCCACGATCGCATACCGCAATGTGTGCTCCACGCCGATCCTTTCAATCTCTGTCCAGTAGTCATCCATATCTGCGACCGGTCGCGGGAACGGGCGACGGATGTTACGGCGGAGGTTGACGAACTGCTGCTGGGCAGAGGTGAAGAGATGGGCGGCGACCTCGTCCGTCTCGGCCACCGCCGCCATCACCCCAACCATCACATGCGGCTTCTGGAGACCCGCGGATGGCTGGAAACGCTCCCGGTAGATCGCAACGGCATCGAGCAACTGGTCCGGCGCAAAATGCGAGGCGAAGGCGTAAGGCAGGCCAAGCGCTGCAGCGAGATGGGCGCTGTAGAGGCTGGAACCGAGCAGCCAGATCGGCACATGGCTGCGCATGCCCGGAACCGATAGCAGTCCCTGCTCCTCATCGGGGTCGCCGAGAAGCCGCTGGAGTTCGAGGATATCATGCGGAAAGCTCTCGGCCCCCGCCTCCATGTTGCGCCTCAGCGCCCTGGCGGTGCGCATGTCGGTACCCGGTGCCCGTCCGAGACCAAGATCGACACGCCCCGGAAACAGCGCCTCGAGCGTGCCAAACTGTTCGGCGATAACAAGCGGCGCATGGTTCGGCAGCATGATGCCACCGGATCCGACGCGGATCGTCTGCGTGCCGGCTGCCACATGCGCAATGACAAGCGCCGTGGCCGCACTGGCGATGCCCGGCATCCCATGATGTTCGGCAAGCCAGAAGCGGCGATAACCGTTGGCTTCAGCCACCTGCGCCAGGCTACGCGATGCGTCCAGCGCCTCGCGTACGGAATGTCCTTCGGCAATGGGAGACAGATCGAGGATGGAAAACGGAATCATGGGCATGGATCCTGAGCGAGGCATGTCTCTCATTTAGGCACCGACCTGAAGCGGCCCAAGGGGTGATCGTGATATTTTATAACGACACTCGCTTGTTTTTGTTTTGTTCACATTTCGCTGGCACAGATCCCTTCGCTTGCATTAGGGTTTCCCATGACTTCCACGATTCGCATCATCGGTATAGATCCGGGCCTTCGCCGCTGCGGCTGGGGCGTCATCGAGACATCAGGCAACTCACTGCGTTTCGTTGCCTCCGGCACGGTCACCTCCGACGGAGACATGGATCTCGCCTCGCGTCTTTGCCAGCTGCATGACGGACTGGCCGAGGTCGTGCACAGCTACAAGCCGGACGAGGCCGCCGTCGAACAGACCTTCGTCAACAAGGATGCGGTGGCCACATTGAAGCTCGGCCAGGCCCGCGGCATCGCCATGCTGGTGCCCGCCCGGGCCGGTTTACGGGTTTCCGAATATGCCCCGAATGCCGTCAAGAAAGCCGTCATCGGCGTCGGCCATGGCGACAAGAAGCAGATCCACATGATGCTGAAGATCCTGATGCCCAAGGTCGAATTCAAGGGCAATGATGCAGCCGATGCACTCGCCATCGCCATCTGCCACGCCCACAATCGCGGCGGCGAACGCATGCGGCAACTGCTTGCATCCGCCTGATTTGTTCTTGACTTGTTCCGAACGTAAGATCTATTCTTACCACGCAGGAGACATGTCATGCGCGTCACATCCAAGGGCCAGGTCACCATTCCCCGCGATCTGCGCGAACTGATCGGCATCGAGCCGAATTCTGAAGTCGTGTTCACCGTCGAGGACGGTCGGCTGATGCTGACACCGAAGAACGGAATCAAGGCGCTGGAGGAGCAGACGCGATTGACCGGACTGATGGCGACCTTGGCGCGACTGGAGGGAACCGGCGATCCGAATATCGATGCCGAAGCCCTGATGCAGATGACACGGGATCGCTGAACAATGGCCGTGTTGGTCGACACCAATGTGCTCGTTGACGTCGCGATCCGCGATCCGCAATGGCTGAACTGGTCGCGTGGCCAGTTGATGAGGCTCGCGCGCGAAGAACCGCTCGTCATCAATCCAATCATCTATTCGGAATTCTCGATGCGCTACACCGATCGCGACCAGGTCGACGAACTCTTGCCGCAATCGGATTTCCACCGGGAAAACCTCCCATGGGCGGCGGCTTTCGCAGCCGGCATTGCCTTCCGCATCTATCGCCGCGCCGGCGGTGGACGCGACCGTGTCCTCCCCGATTTCCTCATCGGCGCCCATGCCGCCATTCGCAACCACAAGATCCTGACCCGAGACCCGAAGGGCTATCGCACCTACTTTCCCGACGTGTCCCTCATCGCCCCCGAAACCCATCCCCTGTAACGCGACGGACTTATCCATGATCGGCAAACTCAAAGGCACCATCGACGAGATCGGCGACGACTACGTCCTCGTCGACGTCCACGGCGTCTGCTACGTCGCCCACTGCTCGTCGCGCACACTTGGCCGCATCGGCTCGGCCGGCGAGGCGGTCGTGCTCTTCATCGAAACCTATGTTCGGGAAGACCAACTGAAACTCTTCGGTTTTATGAGCGCGCTGGAGCGCGAATGGTTCAACCTGCTGCAGAGCGTCCAGGGCGTCGGCGCGAAGGTGGCGCTGGCTGTTCTCTCAACCCTCACCCCGTCGGAACTCGCCAACGCCATTGCCCTTCAGGACAAGGCCGCCATTTCCCGAGCCCCTGGCGTCGGACCCAAGGTGGCGTTACGTCTCGTCACCGAACTGAAGAACAAGGCGCCTGCCTTTGCCGGCGAGGCCTCGGCCAATATCGGCCTTAAACAGGAGATCGGCGAAGGCGTCGCCTCTGCACCGGTCGCCGATGCCGTCTCGGCACTCACCAACCTCGGCTATTCGCGTGACCAGGCTGCAAACGCCATCGCAGCAGCGTTGAAAAATGGCGGCGAAGGGGCTGACAGCGCCAAGCTGATCCGGCTGGGACTGAAGGAGCTGTCGCGGTGAGTTGTCCTCCGAATTTGTCTCGTTCCGATATCTCTGATAAAGTTGGAAAAACATTGAAACGTCGGAGACTGTGATGAAAATATGGGAAGTCACAATGTCTCCCAAAGGTCAGATCACCATTCCCAAAGAAATGCGTGAACTGCTCAATCTGAGTCCCGGCGATCAGTTGGTCTACAGCGTGGTCGACGGCGAGATTGTCATCACTCCCAAGAACATCGACCTCAAAGATCTGGCCGGTTTTCTCGGCAATCCGCCAAACGGACGAGCCACATTGGAGGAGATCGACGAAGCGGTCGTGCAGGCGGCAGGCGCAAACGCGCTCTCCACCGGGGGTGACGATCCATCGGATCTTGCGGCATGACCCTCGTCGGCCTTGATACGAACATCGTGATCCGGCTTCTGACCAATGACGATCCGGATCAACGACGTCTAGCTCTGCGTTTTGCCGAAGGGCTTGGAAAGGACTATCTCGCCTTTCTCCCTCTGATTTGTGTATTGGAGTTGGATTGGGCATTGCGCTCGCAACTTGGCTACGGCAGACGCGAAGCCTCGACGGCGATCGCGAACCTGCTGCGGGTCCGGGGCCTGACCGTCGAAAGCCACGACCTCGTCGTAAAAGCACTGCGGCAGGTCGACCAGAAGAATGCCGACTTCGCCGACGCCTTGATTGCCGCCCGGTCTCTTCAAGAGGGCTGCACCTCCGTAAAGACCTTCGACAAACGCGCCGCCTCCCGTGTGCCCGGCATGGAACTTCTCGCATGATGACCAACAACCCCATCCTCTCGCCCGAAAAGAAGGGGGAAGACCTCGATGCAGCACTCCGGCCGCAGTCGCTCAATGACTTCACCGGCCAGGCGGAAGCACGCGCCAATCTGAAGATCTTCATCGAGGCGGCGAAGAACCGGGGCGAGGCTCTCGATCACGTCCTCTTCGTCGGCCCTCCGGGGCTCGGCAAGACAACACTTGCCCAGATCATGGCCAAGGAACTCGGCGTCAATTTTCGCTCGACCTCGGGGCCTGTCATCGCCAAGGCTGGCGACCTCGCGGCCCTCCTGACCAATCTCGAAGAGCGCGACGTGCTCTTCATCGACGAGATCCATCGCTTGAGCCCCGCCGTCGAGGAAATCCTCTATCCGGCCATGGAGGATTTCCAGCTCGACCTGATCATCGGCGAAGGCCCCGCCGCCCGCTCGGTGAAGATCGACCTGTCGAAATTCACGCTGGTTGCCGCCACCACCCGTCTAGGACTTCTGACGACACCGCTGCGCGACCGTTTCGGCATCCCGGTGCGGCTGAATTTCTACACCGTCGAGGAACTGGAATCGATCGTCCGCCGTGGCGCCCGCCTGCTCAACCTTCCAATGACGGAGGATGGCGCCCGCGAAGTCGCCCGCCGCGCCCGTGGCACGCCCCGCATCGCCGGCCGCCTGCTCCGCCGCGTGCGTGATTTTGCCGAAGTCGCCCGTGCCGAAGCCGTCACTCGCCAGATCGCCGACGAAGCCCTGACGCGGCTGAATGTCGATAACATGGGCCTCGACCAGCTCGACATGCGCTATCTCTCGATGATCGCTGTGAATTTCGGCGGCGGCCCTGTGGGCATCGAAACCATCGCCGCCGGCCTCTCTGAGCCACGCGACGCAATCGAGGACATCATCGAGCCCTACATGATCCAGCAGGGTTTCATCCAGCGCACCCCGCGTGGCCGTGTCTTGACGGCCACCGCCTGGAAGCACCTGGGAATGACACCGCCGAAGGATCTCGAAGCAGCGCAATTCCGGCTGACGCTTGAGGATGATTGAGACCGTGTCCAGACGAACCCTGATCACCATCAAGGATGGCAAGCGGCGGTTCAATCATCGCATCGCCGGCCTCGCCTTTCGCGACGGTCACGTGCTCGTCCACCGCGCCACCCACGAGACCTTCTGGACATTTCCTGGTGGACGCGCCGAAATCGGTGAAACTTCGGCTGAAACCCTCATGCGCGAGATGCAGGAGGAGCTGGGCGTCGAGGCGAAGGTCGGTGCGCTTCTCTGGATCGTCGAAAACTTCTTCGACTTTGAGGGCAAGGCCTGGCATGAGCTCGGCCTTTACTACCGGATGGAGATCCCGGACCATTTCCCCTTTCATCCAGCCGACATCATTCACCGCAACGAAGACGGTAAGAACAGCCTCGAATTCAAATGGGTGCCGGCGACACGGCAAGCCCTGACCGCTCTCGACATTCCTCCCTACTTCATTGCCGACGAGATCGAGGCATTACCGACCTCTCCGAAGCACATTGTCTGGCATGACGGCGATCTCGACGAGAAGCAGAGCTGAGACTGGCTTCAACCCATGGCTTCTGCTAGGTGCCGCCTGAGATCAGCGAGGACATGGCGTGGTAGAGACAAGATCCATTTCGATTTGCGGTGAGATCGTCGAAGGCGAACATCACCTCACCCAGCGCGTCTATTACGAAGACACCGACTTCTCCGGCGCGGTCTACCATGCCCGCTACCTGCATTTCATGGAGCGCGCCCGCACGGATTATCTGCGCTGCCTGGGCGTCGAGCAGTCTACATTGTTCGAGACCTCGGACGAAGGCCTGGCCTTCATGGTCCACCGCATGGAGATCGACTTCAAGGCCCCTGCCCGCATGGATGACATCGTCACGATCCTCACCCGGACCGAGAAGGCGGGCGGCGCCAAGATGATCCTGCAGCAGGAGATATGTCGCGGCGAACAACTCTTGATATCGGCCAAGGTGGTCATCGCCGTCGTCAATCGCAATGGACGCCCACGGCGCCTTCCGGAAGACCTCGCCAAACAGTTCCTCGCCTGATTTCACAAAGCCCTGATCGAAGCCTCCGGTAACCCCTTTTTAACCTTAATCGCGTCTTACTCCGAGCTTGGAAGTTTGTGCAGCGCACGCCTTCCTTTGACCAAATTTTCATCCCAGAAGCACTCTGGGAGCTAAGGCGGGAAAAGGGTTTCGGCGGCAGCGACCGCACAAGTTTTCCACCAGTAAAGCTCATGTCGCCGCCCGGTCCAACCCACCGGGCGTTTGGATTTCGGGGAATTGAAGGCGATGGAACAAGTTGGAATGGCTGCTGCGACCCATGACGTGAGCCTTTGGGGCCTCTTCATGCAGGCGGGCCTGATCGTCAAGCTCGTCATGATCGGCCTGATGGCTGCCTCCGTCTGGACCTGGGCCATCGTCATCGACAAATATCTGAGCTACGCCCGCGCCCGCCGTCAATTCGACCAGTTCGAGCAGGTCTTCTGGTCTGGCCAGTCGCTGGAAGAGCTCTATCGCACCCTTGCCGAGCGCAACAACACCGGCCTTGCCGCCATCTTCGTCGCCGCCATGCGCGAGTGGAAGAAGAGCTTCGAACGCGGCGCCCGCTCGCCGATCGGCCTTCAGATGCGCATCGACCGCGCCATGGACGTGACCATGGCACGCGAGTCCGAAACGCTCGAATCGCGCCTGTCGTCGCTGGCCACCATCGGCTCCGCCGGCCCCTTCATCGGTCTCTTCGGTACCGTTATCGGCATCATGACCTCGTTCCAGGCCATCGCCGGCTCGAACAATGCGAGCCTCGCGGTCGTCGCACCGGGTATCGCCGAAGCGCTGCTCGCAACCGCCATCGGCCTGATCGCCGCTATTCCGGCGGTCATCGCATACAACAAGTTCTCCGGTGAAGCCGGCAAGCTGTCGGCCCGCATGGAAGGCTTCGCAGACGAATTCTCCGCCATCCTGTCGCGTCAGATCGACGAGAAGCTGCAGCCCCGCCAGGCGGCACAGTAAGACCCGGAGGGTAGGAGACGCATCATGGGCATGTCGGTCGGATCGGGTAGCAAGGGTGGCGGACGCCGCGGACGTCGCGGCGGCAAGCGTGCGCTTGTCAGCGAAATCAACGTCACGCCCTTTGTCGACGTCGTTCTCGTGCTCTTGATCATCTTCATGGTCGCCGCACCGATGATGACTGTGGGCGTGCCGATCGACCTGCCGCAGACCCAGGCCAAGGCGATGAGCAGCGAAAACCAGCCGATCACCGTCTCGGTCAATCCGGCCGGCGAGATTTACCTGCAGGAAACGGCAATCCCGATCGAGGAAGTCGTGCCGAAGCTGCAGGCGATCGCCACGACCGGCTACAATGAACGCATTTTCGTCCGCGCCGATACCGCCGCCACCTATGGCATTGTCATGCAGGTCATGGCGCGGATTTCGGCCGCCGGTTTCACCAATATCGGTCTCGTGACCTTGCAGGAACAGCAGAATTGATCGGACGGACATGAAGGGCAGCCTCTTCACATCCTCGCTTCTGCATACACTGGCGCTCTCTGCAGCCCTGGTGAGCCTCGGCTCGCCTGAAAAAATTGAAATGTCTCCGATGGAGACATTGCCCGTCGACATCGTCCCGATTGAGGAGTTCACCCAGATCCAGAAGGGCTCCAAGGACGCGCCGATGGCGGAGAAATCCGCGCCGGTACCGACCAAGAAGCCACCGATCGCCCAGCCGGCCGAGAATTTCGGCGACAACGAAGTCGATCTGAAATCTCCTCCAACGCCCTCGAAGCGTCCAGTTGAGCAGGAAGTCGCCGCCGCGCCGAAAAAGGTTGAGACTCCCGCTCCCACGGTGGATGCGAAGCCGAACGAGGTGAAGGACATCGTGAAGGAGGATACGGCTCCCCCGCCCGAGCCGGAACCCAAGCAGGCAGAACCAGCACCAGCCGAAGCCAAGCCAGCAGAGCCGACGCCGGCAGAAGCGGCAGTGGCCGAAGAAATACCATTGCCCGAGAAGGCGCCGGTTCCGCCATCGCGTCCCCAGCCAGAGATCGCAAAACCGGCCGAGAAAAAGCCGGAGCCAAAGGCAACCGCCAAGGCCGACGCCAAGAAGGATACGAAAGCGCAGGAGACGGCAAAATCGAAGCCGCAAATGGAAAGCGACTTGAACCTCGATGACGTGGCCGCCCTTCTGAACAAGACCGATGCAGCCGGCGGTGGCGCCAAGCGCTCGACCGATCAGGAAGCGCTTGGTGGCAAGACAGATACCGGTGGTTCGAAGCTAAGTCAGAGCGAGCTCGACGCGCTGCGCGGCATCATCCAGGACAACTGGCTGATCACACCGGGCATGGCCGATGCTGCGGATGTCCGCATCCGTGTGACCTTCCGCCTCGATCAGAACGGCGCACTGGTAGGCGAGCCGGAGGCCACGGCAACTGGTGGCTCGCCGCAGGCGCAGCAGGTTCTCATGAGCGGTGCCGTGCGCGCCGTTCGAAAGTCCGCCCCCTTCACCAATCTTCCCCCGGACAAATACGACGCTTGGTCTGAAGTTGTCGTCAATTTCGACCCCAGCGAACTGATGTAAGAGCTGAAAGGCTTGGTAAGCATGAAAACTCTCCTCCTCCGAATTCTGCTGGTCTGTGCCGGCATGGCGGGCGCCTTCGTCGCCCCGGCGAATGCGACCGTCGAAATCAACATCAACCGCGGCAACGTTCAGCCGCTGCCGATCGCGATCACCGACTTCATCTCGACCGACGGCATCGGCGCCCAGATCTCCGCTGTGGTCGAGGCCGACCTCAAGCGTTCGGGTCTCTTCGCGCCGGTCAATCGCGCCGCCTTCATCGAGAAGATCCAGAACCCGGACCAGGCACCGCGCTTCCCCGACTGGACGGCTCTCAAGGCCGAAGCACTGGTGGTCGGTCGGATCGCCCGCGAGCCGGATGGCCGCCTGCGCGCCGAATTCCGCCTCTGGGACACCTTCGGCGGCCAGCAGATGACCGGCCAGCAGTTCTTCACCGATCCGAAGAACTGGCGCCGCGTCGCCCACATGATCGCCGACGCCATTTATGAGCGCATCACAGGCGAAAAGGGCTATTTCGATACCCGTATCGTCTTCGTCTCCGAAAGCGGCCCCAAGACCGACCGCAAGCGCCAGCTGGCCATCATGGACCAGGACGGCGAGAACATGCGCCCCCTCACGAGCTCCAAGGATATCGTGCTGACGCCGCGCTTCTCGCCCAACCGCCAGGAAATCACCTACATGTCCTTCGAAGGCGACCAGCCGCGGGTTTACCTGCTGCAGCTGGAAACCGGCGCCCGCGAAGTTGTCGGCAATTTCCCCGGAATGACATTTGCGCCGCGCTTCTCGCCGGATGGCCAGCGGGTCATCATGAGCCTGCAGCAGGACGGAAACGCCAACATCTACACGATGGACTTGCGTTCGCGCACCACGACGCGCCTGACTTCGACCGCAGCCATCGACACCTCGCCCTCCTATTCGCCGGATGGCAACCAGATCGTCTTCGAGAGCGATCGGGGCGGTCGCCAGCAGCTCTACATCATGGGAGCCGATGGCTCCGGCCAGCGCCGAATCTCCTTTGGTGACGGTTCCTACTCGACCCCGGTCTGGTCTCCCCGTGGCGACCTGATCGCGTTCACCAAACAGTCGGGCGGCAAGTTCTCGATCGGCGTTATGAAGACGGACGGTTCCGGTGAGCGCATCCTCACCACCGGCTTCCACAACGAAGGCCCGACCTGGGCTCCGAATGGCCGTGTCTTGATGTTCTTCCGCCAGAACGCCGGCGCCGGCGGTCCTCAACTCTACTCGATCGACCTGACGGGCTACAACGAACAGCTGGTGAAAACGCCATCCTTCGCCTCTGACCCGGCCTGGTCGCCGCTGATGGAATAGTGATCGAAAAGAGGCGCATTTGCGCCTCTTTCTCGCCGCAAACGGCCTTCAGATCCGGCCGCACAGGCGTGAATTGATCATTTGTTAACCACGATTGTTGGAAGCCGGTTAACCGCGATTGGTTAAGGTCCGGCAACCCTAACAGAGAATTCAAGGAGACCGGCAATGAGCCGCATTCATTCCCCGGCCACGAGCCGTCTGCAGAAAATGGCAACCAACCCGGCCATGGTCGCATTTGCCGTGGCGCTGGCCCTCGCAGGCTGCGCCAACAAGAAGAACCTGCCCAACAGCGCCGGTGAACTCGGTCTTGGCGCAGGCGCCGGTGCAGCGACCCCGGGCTCGGCCCAGGACTTCACCGTCAATGTCGGCGACCGCATCTTCTTCGACACCGATTCGTCCTCGATCCGCGCCGATGCCGCCCAGACGCTCGACCGTCAGGCTCAGTGGCTCGCCCGCTACCCGAACTATGCGATCACTGTCGAAGGCCACGCAGACGAACGCGGCACGCGCGAATACAACCTGGCACTTGGCGCCCGTCGTGCCGCTGCGACCCGCGACTACCTCGCCTCGCGCGGCGTCCCGGCCCAGCGCCTGAAGACCATTTCCTACGGCAAGGAACGTCCGGTCGCCGTCTGCGACGACATTTCCTGCTGGTCGCAGAACCGTCGCGCCGTCACCGTTCTCGGTGGCGCCGGCATGTGATCCGGTTCAACCCGCGATCTCCAGCTCTTGAAGGCGGCCTGCGGGCCGCCTTTTACTTTTCTCCTTACTTTGGCCGAACTTGGTTGCTTTTTGCAGGCAATTGGGAAAACTCCTGTCGGCGCTGGTTCGGCGCAATTCGTCGCGAAAACAGGAAGAAGGAACATGAAGAAACTTGTGATGGCCGCTCTGCTTGCGACGGCCTCGCTAACGGGACTGCAGGGAACCGCGCACGCGTTCCAACTCTTCCCGCAGACTGTGCTCGGTCAGCATAAGGCACCCGCACAGCAACCGAATGGGGAGGCGCGCGGCCAGGTGCATATGGCCCAGGCCTCCGATCCGTCGCTGCGCGTCCAGCAGCTCGAGGAAGAGATCCGCGCCTTGAACGGTCGCATCGAAGAGATGAGCTTCCAGCTGCTGCAGATGCAGGAGCAGATGCGCAAGCAGCAGGAAGACAACGAGTTCCGCTTCCAGGATCTCGAGAAGAAGAGTGGTTCCCTAACCCGTCCCGCGACGGCAGGCGGCCAGCAGGATTCGGTCGCCGAGATCATCACCGAAACCCCGGACGTCGGCGAAACCGCCGACGCTTCCGGTCTTGACGTGTCGCCAGGCACGGCACCCGGTGAACAGACGCTCGGTTCTATCGCGCTCGACGAGAGCGGCATGCCGGTCACCGCAACGCTCAATCAGGACGCCCTCGGCAACGGCTCGACGGCTCTGCCCGGTGTCACGGCCCCCTCAACGGTGCAACAGGCAGCACCGCAGCAGACTGCATCGCTGAATTCTGAAAGCGATGTCTACCAGATCGCTTATGCCCATGTGCTCTCCGGCGACTATTCGCTGGCAGAGAGCGAATTCCGCGATTTCATCGCCGCCTATCCGAGCAGTGCGAAGATCGCAGACGCGAATTTCTGGCTCGGCGAAGCACTATACTCCCAGGGCAACTACAACGAGGCAGCCAAGACCTTCCTCAATGCCCACCAGACCTACAACACCTCCCCCAAGGCACCCGAAATGCTGCTCAAGCTCGGGATGTCGCTCGCAGCCCTCGAGAACACCGAGACCGCCTGCGCCACGTTGCGCGAAGTCTCCAAACGTTACCCCAAGGCTTCCCGCGCCGTCGTTTCCAAGGTCGCGAGTGAGCAGAAGCGCCTCGGCTGCTGATGACGCCCCCGCTCGCGGCAGGCTCTCTCCTGCCCGAACTTTCGCCAGACGCGGCGATCTCCGATTTCCTTACCTCTCTCCAGCGGCCGATGCGCCTGCTCGTCGCGGTATCCGGCGGCAGCGATTCGACCGGCCTGCTCGTTTGCCTGGCCCGTGCCTTGGAGACGCAGCGCTTTCACCATTCCCTTGTCGCCGTCACCGTGGACCACGGCCTCCGATCAGCCTCGACGGAAGAAGCGCGCATGGTGGGCAGCCTCTGCCACGACCTCGGCATACCGCACCGGATTTCGCGCTGGACAGGCGAAAAGCCGCACACCGGTCTTTCCGCTGCCGCCCGGCTAGCGCGCTACCGCCTGCTTGCCGAAGCGGCGAACGCTTTCGGTGCCGATGCGATCGTCACGGGCCATACGCGCGACGACCAGATCGAAACGGTCACCATGCGCGCCGGCCGCGCGCCGCAAGCGACCCTCGGCCTGGCGGGCATGGCGGACGCCACGCTTTATGATCGCCACCTGTGGATCCTGCGCCCGTTCCTGCATACGCGGCGCGCCGCAATCCGCGACGACTTACGTGCCCTCGGTCGCTCCTGGATTGATGACCCCAGCAACGAAGACAGTCGTTATGAGCGGGTCAGGACCCGCCAGGGCAAGGTCTCGATCGACAGCGCACGGATCGTCGACGCGGCGCAAAGACGCCGGGTCCTCTCGGCGGCTGCGGCCGACTGGCTGACGCGCCATGCTGAGGCCTTGCCGGGCCTGACCGTAGCCATCACGCTTGATGGTTCATCGTCATATCCTGCAGACATCAGGGACCATGCGCTCGCGGCCTTGATTGCCATTCTCGGCGGCAAACCTCATCGCCCCTCGGCGGATAGCCTGCACCGGCTCACCGATCATTTCGACTCGGGTGGAGATTTCCGCCTCACCCTGTCGGGCACACTGGTGCTGCGCCGCCGCGACAGGCTGTTTTTGCTGCGCGAGAGGCGCGGTCTTTTGCCGCTACCCGTGCCACCGGGAACACGCGCCGTCTGGGATGGTCGTTTCGAAGTCGAGAACACCGGAATGATCGAGGTCACCGTCGAGGCTGGCGCCGTCCCGGTAATCGCCCCCGATCTGCCGGGCCCGGTTCGGGCCGCCATGGCTGGCAATGCGCCGGAAATCCCTTTATCCAACGGCTTTTCCGGCAATTTTGCGCCAGAGGTCATGGTGAAGCCGCGACTGTCTCTCTTCGCCGACTTCATGCCGGTCTTCGACCAGCCTGTCGCCGATGCAATCGGTCGGCTTTTCGGCCTGGGGCCGACGCCGACCTCTCCGATTTAAGAGTTATTGACGGAAAACGATCTGAGGCCGCCCCTTTGCCTTGGCAAGGGCGCGGCGCGATCCTATGTTACGAGGTAATTCTGCGGGGCTTCGTCCCGCACCACAGGTTCGGGGAGTTCAATGAACCCAAATTTTCGGAATTTCGCGCTCTGGGCGATCATCGCCCTCCTGCTGATCGCATTGTTCAGCATGTTCCAGACGTCGCCGTCTCAGACGAGCTCGCGCGAGATCCCCTATTCGCAGTTCCTGCGCGAAGTGGACTCGGGTCGCGTTCGTGACGTCACCGTCACTGGCAACCGTGTTCTCGGCACCTATGTCGAGAGTGGCACAGCCTTCCAGACCTATGCGCCTGTCGTCGATGACAACCTGCTGACCAAGCTGGAAGCCAAGAACGTAATGATCGTCGCACGCCCGGAAACCGACGGTTCGTCCGGCTTCCTGAGCTATGTCGGCACACTGCTCCCGATGTTGCTGATCCTTGGCGTCTGGCTGTTCTTCATGCGTCAGATGCAGGGTGGCTCGCGCGGCGCCATGGGCTTTGGCAAGTCCAAGGCCAAGCTTCTCACCGAAGCGCATGGCCGCATCACCTTCGACGATGTCGCCGGTGTCGACGAAGCCAAGCAGGATCTTGAGGAAATCGTCGAATTCCTGCGCGACCCGCAGAAGTTCCAGCGTCTCGGTGGCAAGATCCCGCGCGGCGTGCTGCTCGTTGGCCCTCCGGGCACAGGTAAGACGCTGCTCGCCCGCTCGGTCGCCGGCGAAGCCAACGTGCCCTTCTTCACCATTTCCGGTTCGGACTTCGTCGAAATGTTCGTCGGCGTCGGCGCAAGCCGCGTGCGTGACATGTTCGAGCAGGCCAAGAAGAACGCGCCCTGCATCATCTTCATCGACGAAATCGACGCCGTCGGTCGCCATCGTGGTGCCGGTCTTGGCGGTGGCAATGACGAACGCGAACAGACGCTCAACCAGTTGCTCGTCGAGATGGACGGCTTTGAAGCGAATGAAGGCATCATCCTGATCGCCGCGACCAACCGTCCCGACGTTCTCGACCCCGCACTTCTGCGTCCGGGCCGCTTCGACCGCCAAGTCGTGGTGCCGAACCCTGACATCGTCGGCCGCGAGCGGATCCTGAAGGTCCATGCCCGCAACGTGCCGCTCGCACCGAATGTCGATCTCAAGGTTCTGGCCCGTGGCACGCCTGGCTTCTCCGGCGCCGATCTCGCCAACCTCGTCAACGAAGCCGCCCTGATGGCCGCCCGCCGCAACAAGCGCGTCGTCACCATGGCCGAATTCGAGGATGCCAAGGACAAGATCATGATGGGCGCGGAGCGCCGCTCGTCTGCCATGACCGAAGCCGAAAAGAAGCTGACCGCCTATCACGAGGCGGGCCATGCCATCACCGCCCTGCAGGTTCCGGTCGCTGATCCCTTGCACAAGGCAACCATCATCCCGCGCGGGCGCGCGCTGGGCATGGTCATGCAGTTGCCCGAGGGCGACCGCTATTCGATGAGCTACAAGTGGATGGTCTCCCGTCTCGTCATCATGATGGGTGGTCGCGTGGCTGAAGAACTGACCTTCGGCAAGGAGAACATCACCTCCGGCGCATCCTCCGACATCGAGCAGGCGACCAAGCTCGCCCGCACCATGGTCACGCAGTGGGGCTTCTCCGACATCCTCGGACATGTCGCTTATGGCGAAAACCAGCAGGAGGTCTTCCTGGGTCATTCTGTTTCGCAGACGCGCAACGTGTCGGAATCGACCGCCCAGAAGATCGATACGGAAGTCCGCCGCCTGATCGATGAGGCCTATACCGAAGCTCGTCGCATCCTGACCGACCATCACGATGCCTTCGTGGCAATCGCCGAAGGCCTTCTCGAATATGAGACGCTCTCCGGTGAGGAGATCAAGGCACTGATCCGCGGCGAGAAGCCGTCGCGCGACAGCGGTGATGACAGCACCCCGAGCCGCGGTTCGGCGGTTCCCTCGACCGGTCGAAAAGACGCGTCGAAGGGTGGAGAGCCGGAAGGTGGACTGGAACCCCAGCCGCACTGAGCAAGACCATAGTCACTGATCAAGGCCACCCTCGCGGGTGGCCTTTTTCGTTCACCCAGCCCCGCACCGCAGAATCCGGTGGACGACATGCGCTTCAGTAACGCCATGTAATCGGCTTTTGCGCTATTTTACGTGTTCTCCCGCGCATTCTATGGCATGAGCAGCCAACCGAATGTCCTCAGGCGATGGCTGAATGATGATTGCAGCCCGCTCCGGGAGGCCTCGAAATGGACTTGAAGGACACCAGATGACACGTCGTTACTTCGGCACGGATGGCATTCGCGGTCTCTCCAACCGCTTCCCCATGACCCCCGACCTCGCCATGCGCGTCGGCATCGCGGCAGGCACGATCTTCCGCAGGGGCGGTCATCGGCACCGTGTCGTGATCGGCAAGGACACACGCCTCTCCGGTTACATGCTGGAAAACGCGATGGTCGCAGGCTTTACGGCCGCAGGCCTTGACGCCTTCGTTCTGGGCCCGATCCCGACCCCGGCCGTCGCCATGCTGACGCGCTCGCTGCGCTGCGACCTCGGCGTGATGATCTCGGCCTCGCACAATCCCTTTGCCGACAACGGCATCAAGCTGTTCGGCCCTGATGGTTACAAGCTCTCCGACGAACTGGAGCTGCAGATCGAGGATCTGCTGGAAAAGGACATCTACGGCCAGCTCGCCGCCCCGAACGACATCGGTCGCGCCAAGCGCATTGACGGCGTCCATGACCGCTATGTCGAATTCGCGAAGCGCACCCTGCCCCGCGATGTCACCCTCCACGGCCTGCGCGTCGCCATCGACTGTGCCAACGGCGCAGCCTACAAGGTGGCTCCGGCAGCCCTGTGGGAACTGGGCGCCGAGGTGGTGACCATCGGCAACGAGCCAAACGGTACGAACATCAACCTCGAATGTGGCTCGACACATCCCGAAACGCTGCAGAAGAAGGTGCACGAAATCCGCGCTGACATCGGCATCGCTCTGGATGGCGACGCCGACCGCGTGATCATCGTCGACGAGAACGGCACCGTGATCGACGGCGACCAGCTGATGGCGGTAATCGCTGAAACCTGGGCGCAGGACCAGATGCTGCGCGGCGGCGGCATCGTCGCGACGGTCATGTCGAATCTCGGCCTGGAGCGCTTCCTCGGCGACAAGGGCCTGACGCTGGCACGTACCAAGGTCGGCGACCGGTATGTCGTCGAGCACATGCGCAGCCACGACTTCAACGTCGGCGGCGAACAGTCCGGCCATATCGTCCTGTCCGATCACGGCACGACCGGCGACGGCCTTGTTGCGGCGCTACAGATCCTGGCGGCCGTCAAGCGGACGGGCAAGACCGTCAGCGAAATCTGCCACCGCTTCGAGCCCGTGCCGCAGCTCCTGCGCAATGTCCGCTTCTCCGGCGGCAAGCCGCTTGAGGATGCCGCGGTCAAGCAGGCGATTGCCGATGCCGAGGCAGAACTCGCAAAATCCGGCCGCCTCGTCATCCGCCCGTCCGGCACCGAGCCGCTGATCCGCGTTATGGCCGAGGGTGACGACCGCGCCCAGGTCGAGCGCATCGTCAACGAGCTCGTCGATGTGATTGCGAGTGTCCGCAGCGCCGCAGCCTGACCCATTATCGGCCAAGGCCCAAACGAAAGAGCCCGGCTGGTAAACAGCCGGGCTCTTTCGTTTGATGCAAGGAAGATCGGTGATCAGGCCGAGAGCTTCGCCATGACTTCGTCCGACACTTCGAAGTTCGAATAGACGTTCTGCACGTCATCATCGTCTTCCAGCGTGTCGATGAGCTTCATCAGCGAGGTTGCCTTTTCTTCATCGACTTCGATCGTGTTCTGCGGCTTCCAGATCGCCTTGACTGATTCCGCGCCACCGAGCACGGCCTCGAGCGCCTTGGACACTTCGTTCATGTCTTCGAACGCGCAATAGACCGTGTGGCCATCTTCATCCGAGACGACGTCTTCGGCACCGGCTTCGATCGCCGCTTCCATGACCTTGTCAGCATCACCGACGGAGGCCTTGTACGTGATCTCGCCGACATGATCGAAGGAGAAGGACACCGAGCCGGTTTCGCCCAGAGCACCGCCGGCCTTGGAGAAGGTCGACCGGACGACGGAAGCCGTGCGGTTGCGATTGTCGGTCAGTGTCTCGACGATGACGGCAACGCCACCCGGACCATAGCCTTCATAACGGATCGCATCATAGGTCTCGGCATCGGCACCCGATGCCTTCTTGATCGCGCGTTCGATGTTGTCCTTCGGCATCGACTGCGCCTTGGCGTTCTGCACGGCAAGACGAAGCGCGGCATTCATGGACGGGTCCGGAAGACCGGTCTTTGCGGCAACCGTGATTTCGCGCGCGAGCTTGGAGAACATCTTCGAACGGATACCGTCCTGCTTGCCCTTGCGGTGCATGATGTTTTTAAACTGTGAATGGCCAGCCATGGCACCCCTGATCAGGTCTGTATGTTGGGAATGGGCGCCTTATACGGGCGAAATCAGCCCTGTTCAAGCGTCATGACAGCAAGCCGCAGGCCATTCCCGGAGCGGAACATCTCATCGAATTCTTCGTTGCCTCCTCGGAAAAACCAGATGGAGACGAGATATGGCGAGCTTTAGCGAAGCACGGGACAATCCAGTGGAACAGCTATGGGACGAGATCGACGGCGTCCACGCCGGCATGCTGGGATTGAAAGGTTCCGATCTCCTGATGCGTCCGATGGCACCGCAGTGCGATCGGACAACCAACACGATCTGGTTCTTCACCAGGGCGGACACGGATCTCGTCAAGGCGCTACGTCCGGGTAGCCGAGCGCAATTCTGCATCGTCGGCGCGGATCATGACTACCACGCCGCCCTCACCGGCTCACTGAAGGAGACAAAGGACAAGGCAAAGATCGACGAATACTGGAACTCCGTGGTCGAGGCCTGGTACGAAGGCGGCAAGTCCGACCCAGCGCTCACTCTGCTGGCGCTGTCGCTCGACGAGGGCGAGATCTGGGCATCAACCGACAGCGCAGTCAAGTTCGGCTGGGAAATCGCCAAGGCCAATCTCAATCCAGACAAGGTGCCGGATGTCGGCGTCCACCGTCACGTCCGCTTTGCCTGAATGGCAGGCCTAGACCCCCTGAAGAACGAGGATCAGCGGCTTTTTCGGCAAGGTTCGCATGGACACGGTGAAGCCGCGGTTCTCGGAGATCTGGCTATCGAAACCGCCATCAAACATCGACAGGAAGCTTTCGACGGGAGCACCGCGCCGATGCATCGGCAGGATGACGGCCGAGCGCAACCGCTTGACGATCCTGCTCATGCTGTCGGCACCGAGCGTCAGTCCACCATCGACGGGGACCATCACGATATCAAGCCGTCCGATCTCGCCGTAATGCGTGTCGGTGAGTTCGTGATGCAGGTGGCCGAGATGGCCGATGCACAGCCCTGCTACCTCGATGATGAAGATCGAGTTGCCATTCGGTTCCATCGTACCGCCCCAGCTGCGGATATCCGTGGGGACGTTGCGTACATAAGCGTCGCCGACCACAAGCCGATGCTGAATTGGCTGGCCGGGCTCAGCTTCGTTCCACCCGTGCAGGACCGCCCCGATCGCCGGATCGGGATTGAGGGTATAGTGGCTCGAATGCGCCTTGTTCATCGTCACCACGTCGGGCGTGCGCGATGTCCTGAGCCAGCCGTTGAAGTCGGTGGCGATCGAAATGCCGGCCGGCGTGTCGATCTGGAAGGTCGAATGACCGACAAAGGTGATCACAACGTCTTCCTGGACCTGGGCCAGCGTCAGCGCGGGCACCCCGGAGGCCGGTGGAGTGAAGTTGGCATATTGGACGTGAGGAAGCCCTTCGGCGATCAGCTGGCACTGGCTGACCTGGGGACGCTCCGATTGTTGCGAGAATGCGCTACCGGCAAGGGCCGCAAGCGCCATCGTGGACAACACCAGTCTCAGCATCATGCCGCTCCCTGCACCGTCTTCCCTGGGAGGAAGAATGCGGGAGCGCCGGGAAAGCGTAAAGCGGCCTGCCCATCCCCAAGCGTCACAATGGCGTTATCGCCGGGCTTTCAGGGCCAGAAAGACGGGATGGTCTCGGCCAGACGCGGGCCGAGCCTGAGCGGCGCGATCTTTTCCGCAAGCCCAGTGCTGTCAGAGATCTCGACGCCGACGCCGCAGATCGTCGCCGGACCGCTCGCCGCCTCGAAACGGCCCTTCGGCATTTTCGAGATGAAGCGGTTGAGCGGCTCTTCCTTTTCCATGCCGAGCGACGAGTCGTAGTCGCCGCACATGCCGGCATCCGACATGTAGGCGGTACCGCCGTTCAGGATCTGATGGTCGGCGGTGGGCACATGCGTATGCGTCCCGACGACGAAGCTCGCGCGGCCGTCGACGAAATGGCCAAAGCACTGCTTCTCGCTGGTTGCTTCGGCATGGAAGTCGAAGACGATGACGTCGGCCTGCTCCTTCAGCGGGCAGGCGGCGAGGATCGCCTCGGCCGACTTGAAGGGATCGTCCAGCTCCGGATGCATGAAGACGCGCCCCATGATGTTGGCGACCAGCACGCGCGCGCCGTTGCGGGCATAATAGAGGCCCGAGCCCTTGCCCGGCGTGCCTGCGGGATAATTGGCCGGTCGAAGGAACTGGTCGTGCCGCGTACAGAAGGAAACCGCCTCCTTCTGGTCCCAGACATGGTTGCCGGTGGTCACCACATCGGCGCCGGCATTGATCGTTTCCAGATAGATGTCTTCGGTAATGCCGAAGCCGCCCGCAGCGTTTTCACCATTGACGATGACAAAATCGAGCTTCAGGTCGGAGATCAGGCCCGGAAGGCGCTCCCAAACAGCAGTCCGTCCGGTCTTGCCCACCATGTCTCCGAGGAACAGAAGTCGCATTTTCGTCCAATCACTCCATGAATGTTCTAAGGCCACTCTCGGTCAACACGGCTTCCAGCCGGACGTCATGGGCCTCATTAGGCACTTCTGCCACCTCCTGACAGTCGAATGCAATGCCGATCAGCCGTGGATGCCGGCCTTTTTCCCGCAGGCGCGCGATTGCTCGGTCATAATGACCGGCACCGTAACCGATCCGGTTGCCCTGTCCGTCGAAGGCCGACAAGGGAACAAGCAGAAGATCCGGATCGACGACCGCAGCATCCGGACCCGGCCCCCGAGTGCCGAACCCAGTGTCGACGAGTTCCGCACCGGTTACGAGTTCGCGAAAGACGATCGTCTCCCGGTCGATCACCACCGGCAGGCACAGTCTGGCGCCACGCGCCTTCAGACGTGCCATCAAGGGCCGGATGTCGGCCTCGGAGCGGATGGGGAAGAAACCGGACACGATGGTCCCGGGATAGATCGCAATCGCATCCCCCGCATGCTCGGCCATGCCGAGCACGTGCTCCAACCTCAGTGCCGGATCCAGCCGGTCGCGCGCTGCCAGTCGCTCCTTGCGGATCAAGGCCTTGAGCTCACGTTTTTCCATGTCACATCCACTTTTCTTACTCTACCCCGCCAGAAATGAGGGAGCGAAACCGGCATTTTTCCGCTTTTGACGTCCGTCAATCGGCACCCGAAAACCCCCTAAAAAACTAAGGATTAACTCAAACCGACTAGACTAACGTTCTAATTATCGAAAATGGGACGCACCCGCATGAAGTTATTCTCGCGCTTCGGCATCACGAAAACAATCACCGCGACGACGGTGCTGATCCTGGTCGCGTCGCTTGGCGCGGTTTCCTGGGTGATCTCCGGCAACATTGAACGGCGCATCCAAGAACAGGCGATCGCTGGCCAGGACGCCAGTCTGCGCTCGGCAGCCACCATCATCGAGCGTGACCTCCCGGGCACCAAGGTCACTTGGGCCCAGAACGGCAACGTCGATCGTATCGTGATGGACTCGATCCCCGCCGAATTCACCGATCATACGATGATCGAAACGATTGGCCGGATGACCGGCCAGACCGCCACGATCTTCGCCTGGGATGCGGAAAGCAAGGACTTCTGGCGGCGCACGACCAACATCATCAAGCCGGATGGAAAGCGCGCGGTGGGCACCGCCCTTGGCCAGACGGGTGCCGTCTACCCCTATTCGGTAAAGGGTGAAGTGTATCGCGGCGAAGCGATCATCCTCGAGAAGCCCTACTACACGATCTATCAACCGATCTTCTCTCCGGCCGGTGACGTGCTCGGCATTCTCTATGCCGGCGTTCACAAGGAGGAAATCAACGGCATCGCCACGGAGATGACCTATGCAATCGGGACGACCGCCCTGGTCGTGCTGCTGGTCGCCACGGGCCTCATCGCCCTCTTCGTCCGGCAGATCGTCGGCCCCCTGCCGCGCATGACGGCTGTTGCCGAACGCCTGGCCTCGGGTCATCTCGACACAGCGGTTCCGGACCAGGACCTGAAGAACGAGATCGGCGCCCTGGCCCGGGCAATCAACATCTTCCGCGAAAGCGCCATACAGAAAATCGAAATCGAACGCCGCGCCACCCAGGCAGCTGCCGAGGGCGAGCGCGAGCGGGCCGAACGCGAACGGGCGAAAGCCGAAGACAGCCGCACTGTCCAGGAAGCCGTCGACATTCTCGCCGATGGCCTGCACAAGCTGAGCGACGGCGACCTGACAGTCCGCATCGACCGCCCCTTTGGCGGCAATCTCGACAAGCTGCGTATTGACTTCAATGCCTCGATCGAAAAGCTGAACACCACGCTGTCGGAATTGCGCGCAGAGACCTTCGGAATCGAGGCGAGCTCGGGCGAGATGCGGTCCGCCACCGACGATCTGTCGAAGCGCACGGAACAACAGGCTGCCTCGCTTGAGGAAACCTCCGCCGCTCTGGAAGAAATCACCTCTACGGTGCGCAGCTCCTCCGCCAAGGCGGATCAGGCGGCACAGATCGCCCTCAAGGCCCGTCAGAGCACGGAAAGCTCAAGCAAGGTCGTCGCAGACGCGATCGAGGCGATGAGCCGGATCGAGCAGGCCTCGAGCGAAATCTCCAAGATCATCAACGTGATCGACGAGATCGCCTTCCAGACCAACCTGCTGGCACTAAATGCCGGCGTCGAGGCGGCCCGCGCCGGCGAAGCCGGCAAGGGCTTCGCCGTCGTCGCCCAGGAAGTCCGCGAGCTGGCACAGCGATCCGCCAACGCTGCCAAGGACATCAAGGCGCTTATCAACAAGTCGGGTGAAGCGGTTGCCGGCGGCGTCTCGCTGGTCCAGCAGACCGGCACGGCCCTCGGTGAGATCTCCAATCAGGTCGCGGTCATCAACGACCACATCTCCTCGATTGCCACGGCGACCCGCGAGCAGTCGACCGGTCTCAACGAGATCAATGGCTCGGTCAACCACATGGACCAGTTCACCCAGAAGAACGCCGCCATGGTCGAGGAAGCCACCGCCGTCACCCATCGGCTCGCCGACAGCGCCCGCAACCTCGCAGCACTGATCGCGCAGTTCAGCGTCAACGACGGCGGCCGCATGGGGCAGCCGGCTCTGGCCCGCCAGACAGCCAGCTACCAGCCCATGCCAGCAGCCCCGCAGCCGGCGGAAGCACGCGCCCGCCCGGTCGCCTCGCCCGCCCGCAAGATGGTCGGAACGCTCGCCAAGGCCTTCGGCGGCAATTCCGCTGCGGCAACGGCCGCGTCGAAGGACAGCTGGGAAGAATTCTGATCCCGGAATCAGATCAGCAAGACAAAGCCGTCGCGAGTGATCGCGGCGGCTTTTTTTTCGTCTGCCGATGTCTGGGGAATGAAGTGCGATCCACGGCAACCGATGGAGATTTACGATCCTGGGTGCCTACAAACGTAGGTGGGCGCCATATGTCCGAGCCCACGGGCCCGGCCAGGGACAGCTCCCTTTGGATCGAGTATGGCCCCAGGGATTGTGGTTCCTGTCGTGAGGCGCAGATCGCAACTCAGATATAGGCGCTTCGCAGGCGCTCCGCCAGTGGGCTTGGCAAATAGTCCTCAGGCCTGCGTTTGCGGAGCCTGGCGCTGGGTGAGTTTGCGGGTGATCCCGTTCAGACGCTCCGCGAGCTCCGTGATCGCATGCACCATGGCTTCCTCCCGGTGATGCACGCCTG
>CALSAF010000061.1:0-23500 GCA_943372805.1 Rhizobium sp. Q54 | reverse complement strand
GGCGAAGGCAATGCCGAGGGCAATGCGACCGTGCAGGCTGCCATCGACGGCCTGATCGATCAGACCCAGACCATCCAGCGCGTCATTGCGTCGCTGGATCTCGGCACGATCGAGCTTGAAGGCTCCGACAGCCTTGATAATCCTGGCGCGGTCTTCCAGTAAGCAGCAAAGGCGGGCCGCCCCTTCAAGGGAGCGGCCCGATCCCCATCATGAGAACTCGCAAGGCCATCCTCGCAGGCCTCGGCATGCTTTTGACGACGGGCCTCACAATCTCGCCCGTTGCCGCAGGAGAGGCTATCGAGCGAACCGATCTGACGCCGAAGGACAAGTCCCGCGTCATCACCGTGACCCGCCCGACGCAGGACTTCGGCAAGGCAGAGAGTTTCGAACTCATGCAAGGCGGGGCCGGCACGTCCCCACGCGGCGTGAGCGCGGACTCCTTTTCCGACTTTTCCGCCAATATCACCTTCGCCGAAGAGCAGGAATTCAAGCTCGGCAATGCGCTGTTCCGCAAGCTCTGGGTCTCCTCCCCCTCCTCCACCCAGGCGTCCGACGGTCTTGGCCCCCTGTTCAACGCGCGGGCCTGTCAGAGCTGTCACCTGAAGGACGGGCGCGGCCATCCGCCGGAAGGCGACCGCGACCATACCTCGATGTTTTTCAGGCTGGCGCGCGCTGCCGCGACAGGTGAAGAGCAGGCCAAGCTTGAGCGGCTCGACATCGCTTCGCTGCCCGATCCCGTCTATGGCGGCCAGCTTCAAGACCAGGCGATCCCCGGCATGGCCGCCGAAGGCCGCATGGTCATCACCTATGCCGAGGAGCCGGTGACGCTATCAGGCGGCGAGACGGTGAGGCTGCGCAAACCCAGCTATTTCGTCAGCGATCTCAACTACGGCCCACTCGATCCAAGCACGACGCTTTCGCCGCGCATCGCCAATCCGATGATCGGGCTCGGCCTGATCGAAGCGATCCCCGAAGAAGATATCAGGGCACTTGCCGATCCCGACGACCTCGATGGTGACGGCATTTCCGGACGCGCCGCCCGTGCCCGCGACCACCGGACCGGCGAAGTGAAGCTCGGCCGCTTCGGCTGGAAGGCGCAGAATGCTTCGGTGCGCGATCAGAGCGCCAGCGCCTTTGCCGGCGATATCGGGATTTCGACGCCGGATGATCCCAGGCATTTCGGCGATTGCACGGAGAAACAGACGGCCTGCTTCGGGGCCGCCACCGGTGTCCAGCCGCGGCTCGGCGACACGGAAGCGCCGGATCCCGTGCTCGACCTCGTCACCTTCTACGCCAAGAACCTCGCCGTGCCGAAGCGCCGCGATGTCGATGACGCCGAAGTCTTGCGCGGCAAGGAGATCTTCTACGCCAGCGGCTGCATCGCCTGCCACCGGCCAAAATTCGTCACCAGCCGCAAGGCCGAGAACAAGGCGCAGGCCTTCCAGCTGATCTGGCCCTATTCGGATTTTCTGCTGCACGACATGGGCGAAGGTTTAGCCGATGGCCAGGCCGTGGGCGATGCCACCGGGCGGGAGTGGCGCACGCCGCCGCTCTGGGGTATCGGTCTGACGCAGGTGGTGAGCGGCCATAGCTTCTTCCTGCATGACGGTCGGGCGCGAAGCCTGACCGAGGCCATTCTTTGGCATGGCGGGGAGGCAGAGGCCGCCCGCGATGCCTTTGCCGCAACCAACCCCGAGGACCGCAAGGCCCTGATCACGTTTCTGGAGTCCCTCTGATGCGGTTAGTCACGCGCCTTCTCCTTCTCTCGGCTGTTCTTCTGCCCCTGCCGGTGATCGCTCAGGAATCAGGCCCGACTGTTGGCGTGCTGGATGCGGCCAAGGTGCCATCTGTCATGGCACGTGCCGTCGATGACTTCATCCGACCGGGTTATCGACGCTTCACCGAACAGGCGGGGGCGATGGAGGATTCCATGGCCTCGCTCTGCGGTTCGCCCTCCACCGAGCGGCTCGACAGCGCACGATCGGCCTTCGGCGATGTCGTTGAAGCCTGGTCCCGCATTGAGATCGTGCGTGTCGGGCCGGTCATCGAGGGCAACCGCTTCGAGCGCATCCTGTTTTTCCCCGATCGCAAGGGCACCGGGTTGAAGCAGGTGCAGGCTGCCCTTGCCAAGCCAGACCCGAGCGTCACTTCGGTCGAGACGTTAAAGGGCAAGAGCGTTGCCATGCAGGGGCTCGGCGCGCTGGAATTCGTGATCTTCGGCACCGGCTCGGAAACGCTCACGACCACCGAAGGCAATTACCGCTGCCAGTATGGCACGGCGATCGCGGCGAACCTTCAGCGCCTCGGCTCGGAACTATCTGCCGCCTGGGATGCGCCGGATGGTGTCGCGGCGACCTGGAAGACGCCCGGACCCAACAACCCGCTCTACCGCGACGAGGCCGAGGCCGCCAAGGAGCTGCTCGGCGTGCTCGTGCATGCGGCCGAGACGATCCGCGACCAGCGGATCGAACAGTTCTACAAGGGCGATCCGAAGAAGGCCCTGCCGCGCCAGGCGATCTACTGGCGTTCGGGCAATACCTTCCGCTCGATCACCGCAAATATCGAAGGCCTGCGCGACTTGCTGGACACATCGGGCATTGCCGAGCTTCTGGCCGAGGACAATCGTTCGGTCGTCTCCTCGACCGATTTCGTCGCCCGTTCGCTGTCGCGGGTCTCAGCCGACATCAAGCCGGATGTGGCGAAGATCTTCGAGGATCCAGCGCAGATCGCCAAGCTCGACTTCCTGCTGCTCAACAGCCGCGACCTGATCCTTCGGCTCAACAACGATCTCGGCGGCGGCATCGGGCTTGCGGCCGGTTTCTCCTTCTCCGACGGCGACTGAGATGATCGCAACGCCGCTCATTGATCGCCGTGCCTTCCTGCGCTCCGCTGGCCTCGCTTTTGTCGCGGGGCTTGGCGCCCGGTCGACCTTTGCGCTTGAGCGCACGGATGCAGTCTATGCCAGTGGCCTCAAACGTCCGGACGGTAGGTTCGCCATCGGGCTGGTCAGCGAGGCCGGCAGCCTGATCGACGAGATCGCGCTGCCGGGCCGCATCCACGGGCTCTGCCACAGCCCCGCAAACGGGTTGTCGGTTGCCTTTGCCCGGCGGCCCGGGACCTTTGCCGTCATCTTCGACGCCAAGAAATCCGTTGAGCCGCGCATCATCGCTGCTGCGGAAGGCCGCCACTATTTCGGCCACGGCGCTTTTTCGCCCGACGGCCGGCTCTTTTATGCCAGCGAAAACGACTTCGACGCCAATGCCGGCGTGATCGGGATCTATGACTGCCTCACCGGCTTCGAGCGGGTGGGCGAGGTGCCGGCCCATGGCATCGGCACGCATGACATCACCGTTACGGCAGATGGCCTCTTGGTCATCGCCAATGGCGGGATCGAGACGCATCCGGATTTCGGGCGCACCAAGCTCAATCTCGACCATATGGAGCCGTCACTCGTTCTGGCCGATGCCAGGACCGGGGCGCTGATCGAGAAGCACACACTGCTTCCGGAGCTGCAGCAGCTTTCCACGCGGCATCTCGACGTGGCCGCCGACGGTCGCATCTGGTTCGCTTGCCAGTATGAAGGCCCGCGCACCGATCGGCCGCCGCTGGTCGGATATTTCTCGAAGGGTGAGCCGGTTTCCTATGTGCAGCTACCGGACGAAACGACTGACCGGCTGGGCAATTATGTCGGCGCCATCGCCGTCAACCGATCGCAAGGTCTCGTCGGCATCGCCTCCCCGAAGAACGGCCTCTGGGCCGTGCTCGACGGCAAGCATGGTCGGCTGATTTCGGAGACGGTGCTGGCGGATGCGGCCGGCATTGCCCCCTCGCGAAAGAGCTTTGCCGTCTCCTCCTATCGCGGCGATTTCCTCGACCGACAGAGCCCTGTCGCCTGGGACCAGCATATCATTCGCCTCTGAAGGCTGGCAGAACCAGATGTGGAACACTAGATCATCCTCGTGTCCAAGATCCTGAGCTACATTCTCTTCATTGGTTTCGTCGTCGCTGCGGGCCTTCTCGCCGGCCTCACCAACATGCCCGGCGAGTGGTACCAGTCGCTCGAAAAGCCGTTCTTCAACCCACCCTCCTGGCTCTTCGGCCCGGTCTGGACCACGCTTTACGTGATGATCGGCGTGGCCGGCGCCCGGATCTGGCAGCGGGCGCCGAAATCGGCGGCCATGCAGCTCTGGTTCGCGCAGATGGCCTTCAACCTGATGTGGTCGCCCGCCTTCTTCGGTCTGCAGAATCCGGAACTGGCGCTGGTGGTCATTGCCGGCATGCTGGCAACGATCATCGCCTTCATGGTGAAGGCAAAGCCGATTGACCGTATCTCCACCCTGCTCTTCGCGCCCTATCTGGCCTGGGTCGCCTTCGCGAGCGTGCTCAATCTGAGCCTTGCCTGGCTGAACTGAATTTCCGTTTCGCTGGCTTGCCTGCCTGGAACGACCGTGCCAATTTCGCCGCCAAAGGGGACAGGGCATGGTGGACTACGATCAGGAAATGGTCGAAACGCGCATTCGGCAGAGCTTTGCGCGCCAGGGGGCAATGGAAACACTTGGGGCTTCGCTATCGCGCGTCAGCCCCGGCGTGGTCGAGATCGAGCTTTCCTATGACCGCAAGCTCACCCAGCAGCACGGTTTCCTGCATGCCGGCGTGATCTCGGCTGCCCTCGACACTGCCTGCAGCTATGCCGCATATACGGTGACCACGCCAGAGGTGTCCCTGCTCACCATCGAATTCAAGGTGAACCTGATGTCCCCGGGGCGCGGCGAGCGCTTCCTGTTTCGCGGCGAAATCACCAAGCCCGGTTCCAACATCATCGTCGCCGACGGTCGCGGTTATGCGCTGACCGACGGCCCCGCCAAGCTGATTGCCTCGATGACCAGCACGATGATGGTCATCCGCGGCCGAGAGGGGATTTCCGGATGACCTACGAGATGAAGCCGATCGCCGGCAAGACTGTGCTCTTCGTCATGGCAGCCGATGCCGAATATGGCGTCTTCCTTAGGACCCGTATCTCGCCGCTAATGACCGGCGTGGGCCCCGTGGAAGCTGCCGTCGTGCTGACCAAGGAGCTGGCCCGCCTTTCCAGCCACGACGACCTGCCGGATCTTGTTGTGTCTCTTGGCTCTGCCGGTTCCGCCACGCTCGAACAGGCGGAGATCTATCAGGTCGCGGCCGCCTCCTACCGCGACATGGACGCCTCTGCTTTCGGCTTCGAGAAGGGCAAGACACCGTTCCTCGACTTGCCGGTTTCCGTCGAACTGCCGCTCCGGATCCCGGGGATCCCGGCGGCCACGCTATCGACCGGGGCGAATGTCGTATCAGGCGCCGCCTACCAGTCGATCGATGCCCAGATGGTCGACATGGAGACTTTTGCTGTCCTGCGCGCCTGCCAGAGCTTCAACATTCCGCTGATCGGGTTGCGCGGCATTTCCGATGGCCGTCACGACGTCAACCACATCGATGACTGGACGCAGTATCTGCATGTCATCGACAAGAAACTGGCGCTCGCGGTGGATGGCCTGCAGACGGCGCTTGAAGACGGCGTCTTCTGGTTCTGAGCGGCTGCACAAAAATTCGAGATCATCTGGGCGATCTGCCATTGAAAGATGGCCCCGATTTCTTTAAAGGCTCGCCATGACCCAGACAGCACATCCCGACAGTGTTCTCATCGTCGATTTCGGCAGCCAGGTAACGCAGCTGATCGCCCGCCGCGTTCGTGAATCCGGCGTCTATTGCGAAATCGTCCCCTTCCAGTCCGCCGAAGAAGGCTTCAACCGCCTGAAACCCAAGGCGATCATCCTGTCGGGAAGCCCCGCTTCCACGCTGGATGAAGGCAGCCCGCGCGCACCGCAGGTGCTGTTCGACAGCGGTCTTCCGATCTTCGGCATCTGCTATGGCCAGCAGACCATGTGCGCCCAGCTGGGCGGCAAGGTCGAAGGCGGCCATCACCGCGAATTCGGCCGCGCCTTCCTCGATGTCGAGCAGGATTGCGACCTCTTCAGCGGCCTCTGGTCGGTCGGCTCCCGCCACCAGGTCTGGATGAGCCACGGCGACCGCGTCACCGCGATCCCGCCGGGCTTCAAGGTGCTCGCCACCTCCGCCAATGCGCCGTTTGCCTTCATCGCCGACGAGGCGCGCAAGTATTACGCCGTGCAGTTCCACCCCGAAGTCGTGCACACGCCCGATGGTGCGAAGCTGATCCAGAACTTCGTGCAGAACATCGCCGGCATCAAAGGCGACTGGACCATGCATGCCTATCGCCAGAAGGCGGTCGAGCAGATCCGCGCCCAGGTCGGCGACAAGCGCGTTATCTGCGCGCTCTCGGGTGGCGTCGACTCGTCCGTCGCAGCACTGCTGATCCACGAGGCCGTCGGCGACCAGCTGACCTGCATCCTCGTCGACCACGGTCTGATGCGCAAGAACGAGGCAGCCGATGTCGTTGCCATGTTCAAGGAACACTACAACCTGCACCTCATCCATGTGGACGCCGTCGACAAGTTCATCGGCGAGCTGGAAGGCGTTTCGGACCCGGAAACCAAGCGCAAGATCATCGGCCGCCTGTTCATCGAGACCTTCGAGGAAGAAGCCAAGAAGCTCGGCGGCGCCGATTTCCTCGGCCAGGGCACGCTTTATCCCGACGTCATCGAAAGCGTCTCCTTCACCGGCGGCCCTTCCGTGACGATCAAGAGCCACCACAATGTCGGTGGTCTTCCCGAGCGCATGAAGATGCAGCTCGTCGAACCCTTGCGCGAACTCTTCAAGGACGAAGTGCGCGTGCTCGGTCGTGAGCTCGGCCTGCCTGACTCGTTCATCGGTCGCCACCCCTTCCCGGGTCCGGGCCTTGCCATCCGCTGCCCGGGCGGCGTGACGCGCGAGAAACTCGACATCCTGCGCGAAGCCGATGCCATCTATCTCGACGAGATCCGCAAGGCCGGCCTCTACGACGCGATCTGGCAGGCCTTTGCCGTGCTCTTGCCGGTCCAGACCGTCGGCGTCATGGGCGACGGACGCACCTATGAATTCGTCTGTGCGCTGCGCGCCGTCACCTCGGTCGACGGCATGACCGCCGACTTCTACCACTACGACATGGAATTCCTCGGACGGGCTGCCACCCGCATCATCAACGAGGTCCGCGGCATCAACCGTGTCGTCTACGACGTGACGTCGAAGCCGCCGGGGACGATCGAGTGGGAATGAACGAATGACAACGGGGCTGCCTTGGGCGGCCCCGTTTTCTTTTGGGCTCGGGTGTGTCAGATGCGCTGCATGGTTTGCTTTAACAGCCGTGCCTTAAGCATTTCCGAACCAAGGCTCGCCAACAGAGGCGAGGAGTTGAGCACGCGATCCAGAACCTCCTCACGCGCGACGCACTCGGCCAGCGCCGGATGCATCGTCTCGTCGAAAACCAGCAGATCGGCGGAATAGACGACAGAACGCCTGCGCGTCGCGGCAGCTTCGAGTTGCAGACGGCCGGCCCAGCCGAAGGCATCGCCGGCAGTCAGAAGCCGTAAAGGGCGCTCTGGTGCATTGGACAGGAAGCGGTCCCTGTCGATGACATCCGGAATGCGTGACGCGACGGCGTGATAGAGCAGGTAGGGATCCGAGGTCAGGCTGCCATAGTGATCGGCAAGCATGTAGGCGAAGGGCCCCAGAAAAAGGGCCGCCTGGCGGGCAACCAGCCTGATGTCGTTTGGCGGGATGAGCGGCAACCGGTTCGGGCCAAAGGTGGCGGCAAGGAGGGGCGCAAGCTCTGCATCAAGGTCGATCTCTTGCCGTAATACCTCTTCATGAATACCACCGTCCACGACGAAACCGGCGAGCTCCGGCGATATGGTTTCACCAGGGCCGAAGCGCAGGAAGCGACCGAACCGGACGATCTCTGCCAGCACCGGCGGAGCATGCAACGGACCCGCATCCGGGGTGTCCCGCCCCTCGCCCGTCATGGGGATCCCCTGACGATCGAAGGCATACCAGAGGGCCGTGAGCACGCGTGAGCCAAGCGATGTGACATCAATCGGCTTGGTCGTGTGGCACCGCAGCGCGTATTGCATCACGCGGGTTTCGGCAATCGGCCCCTTGATGACGGCGGAGGGCAGCGGATCGATGGCTACGCCCGGAATGCCCCGATCAAGTACTTCCTCGATCACCTTGAACACCCTCATGGGCGGAATGTCGTCGGGAATGAGAAAGGGAATCGTCGTCCGGATCAGTTGACCGCGCCGCACGACTTCCACGGCATCCGTCGCCAGCATGCTGTTGGGCAAAATGACTGAACTTCCATCCGCCGTGCGCAGGAAGATGGACCGCCATTTCATCGCCACGACCTCGCCCTCGACGGAGCCCTTGCGGATGAAATCCCCCACCCGCAGGGGGCGCTCCAGTTCCAGGGACAGGCCAGAAAACAGATTGCCGAGCGTGTTCTGCAAGGCAAAGCCCAGCACCAGCGAAACGATTGCCGACGTGGCGAGCAGGTTGGTGATGTCGAATGCCATGCCATAATGCAGCCAGAACAGCATGGCGGCGACATAGATGACGATCGAACTCATCACCTTGACGAGATCGGTGGTCCGGCTGTTACCGTCGGAATCATCGACAAGGCTGTTGACCAGAACCTCGGCGAAACGTGCAAGGCTCAGCGCCGTCAGGAAATAGGCCGTATCCCTGAGGATCGGCGCCCATTCGCCATGATCGGGTGCCAGCGTGACGAACAGCAGCCAGATGAGGGCCGTGGAGGCAACCAGGAGGGCGGAGAGGAGATAGCTCATGGCTCCCTCTTTTTCCCGGCAAGATCCGGAAATAGCCGCAGCGCCTCTTTGAGACTGACCTTGAGCCGGGCGATGGACTGCTCGAGATCGTAGAACTGGCCATTCATCGGGACGCGCGGCTCCGCCGTCTGCCACTCAACGCCAAGGCTGGTCTCGATCGTCCGACGGGTGATGACTTCGAGAGGATGGGTGACATAGCGGCGCAGCAGGAGCAGAAAGACCGCCAGCGACAGCACGAAGACGCAGGTGAGTGCGCCAATGGTCACCGCGAGGCTCTTGCCAGCCTGCCCATTCGGGCCCGCCACCGGCACCTCGACCAACTGCATGCCGATCACATCGCCCATCTTCCAGCCGAAACCATTGTTGCCGTATTTCGCGACCATCGAGGCGGGCGCTGCTTCGGGTGTCGAGTGACATTGCAGACAGCCTTCGTTCGGCATGCGCAAGGGACGCGCAAGGAAGAAGCGGCGGTCGGCCCCGTCGCCCACCTCCCCCGACATTTCCTTGAGTTCCAGGTTCTCCTGAAACTCCTGCAGGAGCGTCACCTCCCAGTCGTTTGCCCGATCCGCGATGTTGGTCGGATTGAGCGATGCCTCCCGGTAGCGATAGTCGGGAAACCGCTCGCGCAGGATACCGAGTGTCGCCTGTGCCCCGTAGGATGGTACCATCTGCGGATGGAACTCCTCATAACCAAGCGACCTTACCAGGGGGGCAATCTGGGTGCTGGTGTAGTTTCGCATGGCCAGCCCCATCTCAAGCAGCACGCGCGACTTCTCATTCACTTCGCTGCGGGCCTGCCGGAACTCGAGGGTATAGGAGATGTAACCCGCAACCAGCAGACCGAAGACGAAGCAGACGGCCAGGATCAGTCCAAGACGAAACTCTATTCGCATAGTGCCTCCGGGGGGTTGGCAATGTCATGGATATGCGAAGACATGAAGATGATGCGGTGCAGCATAGTCCTTGCGGGCCAAGTGGCAATCTGTCGCATCGTCCAAAAATGGCTGGTTCTTTGGTTTGGCGCGCAGGGCAAAGCGCTGCTAGGAATCGGGCAGGCGCTTTGCTATCTCTCGCTCGGACTCTTGAGGAACGAAAAGAATGGCAACGATCTACGGCATCAAGAACTGCGACACGATGAAGAAGGCGCGGACCTGGCTCGAGAGCCAAGGCGTGACGCATGACTTCCACGATTACAAGGTCAAGGGCATCGACGCTCAGACGCTCGACAGCTGGATCGGCAAGGTCGGCTGGGAAGTGCTGCTCAACAAGGCCGGCACCACCTTCAAGAAGCTTGACGACGCGCAGAAAGAGAACATCGACTCGGCAAAAGCCAAAGCGCTGATGCTGGAGCAGCCCTCGATGATCAAGCGGCCGGTGCTCGATGTCAACGGCAAGCTTACGGTCGGCTTCAAGCCGGAGATCTATCAGCAGACCTTCAAGGCCTGACCCCATGGCGAAGACGACCCGCGCCACGCAGTTTCTCGACAAGGCCGGTGTGGCCTATACCACCGCGACCTATGACTACGACCCGAATGCCGAGCGCATCGGGCTGCAGGCGGCGGAAGCGATCGGCGAGCATCCGTCGCGGGTGTTGAAGACGCTGATGGCCGAACTCGACGGCAAGCCGGTCTGTGTCGTCGTGCCCTCCGACAGGGAAGTGTCGATGAAGAAGCTGGCAAATGCCTTCGGGGCTAAATCGGCGGCGATGATGAAGCCGGCCAATGCCGAAAAGCTCACCGGCTTTGTCGTTGGCGGCATCAGCCCCTTTGGCCAGAAGAGGCCGGTGCCGACGGCCATCGAGATATCAGCGATGGATGAGGCCCTCGTCTACATGAATGGCGGCCAGCGCGGGTTGCAGGTGCGGCTGTCGCCAAAAGATGCGCTGAAGGCCCTTGGGGCCATCGCGGCACCGCTGGTAGCCTAGCTCATGTTACGGCTACAACCTTTCAATCAGGCAAAGTTTCAGACATGACCATACTCCTCAAGACGATCCTGGCGATTGTCGGCTTCGGCATAGTCTTTCTCGGCATCAATATCGGTTTCGGCGGCATCCAGACGCTTGGCCTGCAGGGTGACGGGCCATTCATCGAGGTCACCGACGCCACGCTGTTTTCCACCCGTGACAGCCATGTGCGCTTCATCGGCGGCGTCTGGCTCGGCGTCGGACTTCTGTTTGTCGCGGCTGCGTTCCGCCTCCACCCCTTGCGGAATGCCGTTCTTGCGGCGATCGGCATGATTTTTGTCGGTGGTCTTGCGCGGCTTTCCGCATCGGACCTAGGGCCGCTCATGGGCGTCGACCTCCTGCCGTCACTGCTCGCCGAGCTTCTCCTCTTCCCCCTGCTTGCACTCTGGATTGTGAAGGCCACGGCGCGGCCTGTCGCCTGAGCTTCGGGATCACCTCGGCCCTTCAAATTGCCGCACGCATGCCCTAAGTCGGTGATGTCCAGACACAAGGAATGCCCCATGACCCTCCCCGATCTCTCCGCCTCCATCGATCCGACCAAGCTCGACAAACTCGCCGAGGTGGCGATCAAGGTCGGGTTGCAATTGCAGAAGGGCCAGGACCTGGTGCTGACGGCGCCGCTGGTCGCCGTGCCGCTGGTGCGTCTGATCACGGCGCATGCTTACAAGGCGGGCGCTTCGACGGTCACCACCTTCTATTCGGACGAGGAGACGACGCTTGCGCGTTATCGCCATGGTCACGATGCGAGTTTCGATCGCGCGCCGAACTGGCTCTATGACGGCATGGCCAAGGCTTATGAGAACGGGGCAGCACGCCTCGCGATCTCCGGCGACAATCCGATGCTGCTCGCGTCTGAAGATCCGGCCAAAGTCGGCCGTGCCAACAAGGCGACCTCGATCGCCTACAAGCCGGCGCTGGAGCACATCTCCAATTTCGACATCAACTGGAACATCTGCTCCTATCCCAACCCCTCCTGGGCGAAGCTCGTCTTCCCTGATATGTCGATCGAAGAGGCCGTGCGCAAGCTGGCCGACGCCATCTTTGCCGCCTCGCGCGTCGATCGTGACGATCCGGTGGCGGCCTGGGCCGAGCATAATGCGGAACTGAAGAAGCGGTCGACCTGGCTGAACGGCGAGCGCTTTGCCGCCCTGCACTTTACCGGCCCCGGCACCGACCTGACGGTTGGCCTTGCCGACGGCCACGAATGGCATGGCGGCGCCTCGACGGCGAAGAATGGCGTGACCTGCAATCCGAACATTCCGACCGAGGAAGTCTTCACCACCCCGCATGCGCTGAAGGTGGAGGGCCATGTCTCCTCGACCAAGCCGCTCAGCCACCAGGGTACGCTGATCGACGACATCCAGGTGCGCTTCAAAGGCGGCAGGATTGTCGAGGCCAAGGCTTCAAAGGGTGAAGCCGTGCTCAACAAGGTACTCGACACAGACGAGGGTGCGCGGCGTCTGGGCGAAGTGGCGCTGGTCCCACATTCCTCGCCGATCTCGGCCTCGGGCGTGCTCTTCTACAACACGCTATTCGACGAGAATGCCTCCTGCCATATCGCGCTCGGCCAGTGCTATTCGAAGTGCTTCCTGGATGGCGCCTCGCTCAGCCAGGATCAGATCAAGGCGCAAGGCGGCAATTCCTCGCTCATCCATATCGACTGGATGATCGGCTCGGGCCAAGTCGATATCGACGGCATCCGGGACGATGGCTCGAAGGTGCCGGTGATGCGCAAGGGCGAGTGGGCTTAAGCCGCTGCCTCAAGCCACAGACAACAAAAAACCCCGTCCTTTTCTTTTGCCAGGGCGGGGTTTTGTTTTCAGAATGCTTAGGGTCGATCAGCGATAGTAGACGACTTTGCCGCCGTTGAACGCAGTCTGCACCCAAAGCACATTGTGTGTGGCAATGCCGCGAACCTTGAGAGCTGCCGACAGACTCGGGTCTTCAGTGACCGCAGCTTGGGCAAGCCGCAGACTGTTACCGGTCGGGTAGATGGCCTGCTGCGGGTAAGTGTGGCGTTCAAAGCTGCCACGATCGACGCGGATCGCGGTGACATTGCCGTTATACTGCTTGCCGAACAGGATTTCGCGGGGTGTCCAGCCGCCGGCTTCGACATAGGTCGCGGCCTGGGCTGAAACGCCACCGACAGTGGCCGCAGCCAAGGCTGCGGCGAGAACAAGTTTCTTCATCATGATCATGCTCCGTTTGACCGGATGCTTGGGAGCACATCCGGCTTCAGGCGCAGATGTGGCAATGATGAAGATAGTTGTCTAGTATAATCACATGAGATTGATCGATTGCGCGCAATCGATCTTCACATCATCGATCTTTCCATCGCGGGGGCCACCGACTGTCGCGATGGCCTGACTTTACGGATGGGCTCGATCGCTCATCCGACGACCAGCGATCAGCCCTGGCGCGCCTTGCGGGCGGCGTAGCGACGGTCGCGCTCGGCCTTGCGGGCTGCTTCGTCTTCAACCACGCGGCTGATGCGCGAAGCTTCTGCCTGTTCGCGGGCGTCCTTTTCGGCATTGGCCTCGGCAATCAGGGCTTCCTCGCGTTCGCGGGCTTCCTGTTCGGCGCGGGCCTTTTCTTCAGCCTTCAGGCGGGTGCGCTCGGCATGGCGCTGCTCACGCTCTTCGGCGCGTGCGACACGCTCTGCCATGCGAGCTTCACGTTCGGGGTCGGCTGCGGCATGGGCTGCCTTATAGGCCTGAAGCAATGCCGCCTTGGCGTCCGTTGCTGTGGTGCGGCGTTCCGCCAGGCCATGGTCTCTGCTGAATTTCATCGGTGCTCCGATCTCTTGGACAATAGGGGGTCAGGTGCGTGCGCGCTTGGCGACGAGAGCCGCCGTGGCGCTTTCGCGGGCTTCGCGTTCGCGGGTGAGGCGAGCCTCGCGCAGGCGGATGGTCTTCTCATCGCGCGCCGAGGTGATTGCGTCCTGCTCGTCGATCGCGCGACCACGCGCGAGAAACTGAGACTGCGTCTTCGCAAAAGCGATTTCGGCGGTCTGACGCGATTTGGTGAGTTGTTCGGTCATGTCGTCTCCTTTCAGGAGCCCTGCCCTTGCGGGCAATAAAAAAAGGCCAGGCAAACCGCCTGACCTTCCATGGGATCATGCCTTCGACAGTGCCAGTACATCCGTGGTCAAAGGAAAGCGGATCCCGGATCTATCAGGCTGCCTGCAGGTTGCAGGCCGACATCTTGCCCGACTTGTTGTCGCGCTCCATGTCGTAAGCCAGCTTCTGGCCTTCAACGATTTCGCGCATGCCGGACCGTTCTACGGCCGAGATGTGAACGAATGCGTCCGGGCCGCCGTTGTCAGGCTGAATGAAGCCGAAGCCCTTGGTGGAATTGAACCATTTTACTGTGCCAGTGGTCATGTTGAACCCTTTCATAGCGCATAGAGTGCCCCAGCGCGAATGCGCCGTGGTTGTAACGATTTTTGAAAGGAAGGTTCGACAGGGCGCATGTGATGCGCGGTAACCAAAGCTTAGCAAGCAAATATCGATGAGCCATAGATAGCGACGTTTCTAATGAATGTCAACCATCGGTTTTCAGACCGTCGCCCACCTCAATCAAAAGTGTAAATTTTCGACATGCAACCCGGCAGCTCATGACGCCTTCGTGCGCTGCGCCATCCAGACGCTGGCGAGCACGGTCACCAAGCCGAGAATCTGCAAGGGACTGAGGTTCTGGTCGATCAACAACCAACCGAGCAGTGTCGCAACAAGAGGGCTGAGGAAGCCGAGCGAAGCCACCGCTGCAGGCTCCAGCCGCGCGACGCCCCGGAACCAAACGATATAGGTGAGCGCTCCTCCGACCAGACCAAGCCAGAGAAAGCCGAGGAGGTTGAGCCCGGTCATGGGTGGCAGAGAGGGCTCGATCAGAAGAGCGAGCGGAACGAGCAGCAGGCCGCCGGCGGTGAGCTGCCAGGCGGTGAAGGTCAGTGCCGGCACATCCGGCTGCCAGTGACGGGTGAGAACCGTGCCGGCCGCCATTGACACTGCGCCGGCGAGACCCGCCGCAATTCCAACCGGGTCGAGGGCGGCATGCGGCGTCAGCACCAGAAGCGCGACCCCCGCCAAGCCTGCCAGCGCCGCAAGAATCGCCTTGGTGGTCATCTTCCTTCCCATGACGAGGCGGGCAAGCACGATGACGATCAGCGGCTGGACCGCCCCGACGGTCGCAGCCACGCCGCCCGGCAGACGATAGGCGGAGACGAAGAGCATCGCCCAGAAGAACGTGAAATTCAGCGCACCAAGCACCGTGACACGCCACCACCAATGACCGCGCGGCAAGGTGCGGAAGACGAGGAGCAGCAGCAGACCGGCCGGCAGGGCGCGCAGCATGGCCACATGCAGTGGGTATCCGGCGGGAAGGAGCTCGGTTGTTGCGATATAGGTGGAGCCCCAGATCGCAGGCGCGACGGCGGTCAGTGCAAGGGTCCAGGCCTTCGAATTCATCTTCACCTCATGTATCTTGACGTCAAGCTAAATGAAGGATATGCCTTTTTATCTTGACGTCAAGATACCTTCGCCGTTAACTATCGTCATGAGCAAGCCAGACCCAGATCACGTCGACCGCATCCTCACCCAGTGGAACCGGGAACGTCCGGACCTCGACGTGGCTCCCATGGGGATCATTGGACGGCTTGGGAGGCTCAGAGCCCATATTTCGCGAGCGCATGAGGCGACCTTCCAGAGCCACGGGCTGAACGGCGCGAGTTTCGATCTCCTGGCGACACTTTTGCGCTCCGGCCCGCCCTACCGGCTCTCGCCATCCGAACTGCTCGACACGATGATGATCACATCAGGCACGATGACGAACCGGATCGACCAGCTGGAAAAGCAGGGGCTCGTGGAGCGGCTGCCGCACCCCGAAGACCGCCGCGCACTGCTGGTTGCCCTCACCGACAAGGGCCGGACTGTGATCGATGCTGCGGTTACCGACCATGTCGACAACCAGCATCGCCTCGTCGAAACGCTGACGCCAGAGGAACGCGTCGCGCTCGACACATTGCTGAAGCGATATCTGGCGACGTTCGAGGCGTCCTAGAGCCGTTCATTTAAAAATGAACGGCTCTAGAGGGTCGCGAACGCGTCCCTGACCTTGGAGAGAAAAGTCTTGCGCTTCCCATCCGTCGCGCGGTCCATGTCGTGGATCGCGAGCATGCGGAAGTCGACGCCTTTGGCGCAGAAGGCAGCGACGCCGCGCTTCAGAATTCGCCTCACCGGGTTGCCCATATAGAGATGGACCACCCACCAGGGCGAGCCGGTTGAGGTCACGACCCAGAAACTGCGGATGTTGGTCATCAGCGGCACGATCCGTCCGCCCGCCTTGTCGTGGCCGAAGGCAACGCCCGGCACGAAGATGCGATCAATGAAGCCCTTCATGATCGCAGGCAGATTGAACCACCATTGCGGGAAGACCAGCACGAGACCATCGGCTGCCTGCAGCCGCTCGACGATGCCGGAGACTTCGGTCGCTTGATAACCGGGCTCCATATAGGCGGCGCGTTCGGCTGCCGAGAGGCGCGGGTCGAAATCCTCGGCATAGAGGTCGAGCAGGTCGACTGTGTGACCCTTCGTCTCCAGCGTCTCGACCACGGTTTTCGCCGCAGAAGCAGCGAAGCTTTCCGGCAGGGGATGGGCAAGCACGACGAGGAAGCGTCGGGCGACCATCAGAAGAGGCTGCCCTGCCCGGCAGGCGGCTCGCTCTTGCGTGCCGGCTTGGAGGCCGCGGCAGCGCGGGCCGGCTGCGGAGCCGACGGTTCCGGCGGTGCGACACCTTCGCCGGCGACGGCAGCGACGCGGCCATCCGCGAATTCGATCGCGATCGCCTGGCCGTGCGAGAGTCCTTCCGCACGGGACAGCGGGCGATCGTTTTCGTCGCGGATCACGGCATATCCACGGGCAAGCACGTTCTTGTAGGAGAGCGACTGCAACACGCGGTCCTGTGCCACCAGCGCCTGGCGGGCGCGGCGAAGGTCGTTCATAACCGCACTGTCGGCACGACGCCCCAGGCTTTCCAGCCTGTCCCTGGAGCGCTCCGTCATCGCCTTCAGCCGTCCCGGCACCGCAGTCAACGTGGCGTCGAAGCGGCCCAGGCGCGCCTTGTTGCGGTCGATCAGGCGTTCGATGACCCGTTCGGCGCGAACCGCGTTTTCGGATAGTTTCTGCCTACGCTCCACCAACTGCCGCGCCAGCATATCCGGCGAGAGCTTCGCGGCCGCGCGCTCGAAGCTGCGGCGCTTGTTCATGGTATTGAGTTCGAGACTGCGCCCGAGACCGGCGGCGGCCTCATCAAAGCGGCGGCGCGGCAAAGCCAGCAACTGATCGAGCGAGGGCAGCGCCCGCACAAGGCTGCGCAGGTTCTGGCGGCGATTGTCCATCTGGCGGTTCATGGCACCGGACAGCCGCGCGGCGAGCGTCGCCACTTGGGCTTCGAGATCGGCTTTGACCGGGACTGCCATTTCCGCAGCACCCGTCGGCGTAGGTGCGCGCACATCGGCGGCGTAGTCGATCAGCGTCCAGTCGGTCTCGTGGCCGACGGCTGAGATCAGCGGGATGGTGCTGGCAGCCGCCGCGCGCACCACCGCCTCGTCGTTGAAACTCCAGAGATCCTCAAGGCTGCCGCCACCACGGGCGACGATCAGCACGTCCGGTCGCGGGATCGGCCCGCCAGGCTCGAATGCGTTGAAGCCGTGAATGGCATTCGCTACCTCGTCGCCGGAGCCTTCGCCCTGTACCTTGACCGGCCAGACCAGCACATGCACTGGGAAACGGTCGGAGATGCGGTGCAGGATATCGCGGATGACAGCACCGGTCGGCGAGGTCACAACGCCGATGACCTTCGGGAGGAAAGGCAGGAGTTGCTTGCGGGCGGGGTCGAACAGGCCTTCCGCCGTGAAGCGGCGCTTGCGCTCCTCGATCAGCGCCATCAGCGCGCCGGCACCGGCGGGTTCCATCTGCTCGATGACGATCTGGTATTTCGACGAGCCGGGGAAGGTCGTGACCTTGCCGGTCGCGATCACTTCCATGCCCTCTTCCGGACGATATTTCAGCTTCGAGAAGGAGCCTTTCCAGATCACCGCATCGATGCGGGCCTTGTCGTCCTTCAGGCTGAAGTAGGCATGACCCGAGGAATGCGGCCCGCGATAGCCGGAGATTTCTCCGCGCACGCGGACATGATCGAAAGAGGTTTCGATGGTGCGCTTGATCGAGCCCGAGAGTTCCGAAACGGAGAACTCGGTGAGGTTCGTCGGCGAATCGCTGTCGAAGAAATTGCTCATGCCCTTTCCCTAGCGGAAAATCAGAGCGAGATCAGCCCGCCCGCGCAGGTGATCCCGCGCTTTCCGTCAGGGCAGTTCGACGCGGTAGATCTGCATGCCGGAGGGACCATCGACAGGCACTGGCCGGAGATAGGCAGGCACCTCGCCCTTCATCATGCCCGCATAGAGGCCGTCGACCTTGGTCGAGGCGATCTTCTTGGTTTGCGTGGCTTCGGGGCAGAATACCAGGATCGTGGCGCCCGCGCCCCGCAGGAAGGCGGCGGCCTCGTCTGGCTTTGCTAGGCCAACATGCAGCTCGGTCAGCATGCCGCCCTGATTGCGATGATATGGACCCGAGAGTGCACGATGGCGGGTGTAGCGCAGGATCTCCGGGCCGATGTCAGCTGCGGCGACAACCGTTCCCATGGGCAGGCCGTTCAGCGTCGCAAAACCCGCCGGCGCATCGCAGGCCGGCGCGCTTTGGGCCGTGGCCGACGGTGTCTCGGCTAGTCCCTTCATACGGTTCGTCACCCCCGCCGTGCCTTCGACGAAGAGCACGCCAAACAGCGCCCAGGCGCTCGGAACGGAAAGAAACGCCGACAGCGCAAAAAGCAGTCCGGTTCCCAGCTGCTCGGGTTCCTCGCGCGCCTTGCGGCGGAGTTCGCCGATCAGCAGTGCCAGCGGCGGGATGGCCAGCAGATTGGCGAAGATCGCACCGCGCACCTGCACGAGAGCAATAAGGAATGAGACGCCGACGAGGATCAGAAGGATGGCATGAGCACGGGACCGATCGCCGCCGAGAATGCGGAAGAAGCAGACGCAGATCGCGAAGAAGCCCGTCGCATAGAAACCACCGAACGCAGACGGCTCCTTTTCAAGCTGATCGAGGAAGGACTGCGCCTCGATCACGCCGGAGAGCCAGAGCGAGTGGAGCAGCGGATCAAGCTCGTTCAGTGGGTTCTGCAGACATTGCGGCGCGATCGTCACGGCGCCGGCAAGGACCAGCACGCCGGTGACGCCGATCGCGACGATGCGCAGGCGCTGATCCTGCATGCCCGGCAGCTGGGTCGCGATGAACAGCGAGGCTGCACCGATGCCGACCACGGCATAAAATCCGATCGACAGGCTGTCACAGGTGACGGCGGCATATTGAGCGGGCGGAACCATCGCGAAAAACAGGGCGGAAAGGCCTATCAGCAAAGACAGTGCAAAGGCTCCCGCTGCCCGGGCATAGGTGGCCCCCTCCAGCGCCCAGAGAATGCCGACGACTGCGCAGGCGGTTGCAACGAGCGGCGTCGTTTCGGCGCCGATCGCGATCGCCAGCGCCGCCGCCAAGCCTGCAAACGCATGACTTACCGCGCCGCGCGAGGGATCGAGCAGACCGGCTGCGATCGTCGCGACAAGCACCAGCTGGACATTGTGATGGTCGATGGAGCCAGGCAGGAAGCGATTGCCGGTGATCACGAAGACCGAAGTCAGCAACAGCGCGACATGCATGGTGACATTGTCGCCGATCCGGCGTGCGGCAAGGGCAACGGCCACCATCAGGGGCAGGATCAGCACGAAAGGCCAGACCAGCAAGGCAAGCGCCTCGGCCTGTGCCATAGGCACGATCTGGGCGAAAAACTTGATCAGTAGCGCGATCGGCAGATCGATCAGGCGCGACCAGTGCATCAGGGTGCCACCCGCCAGGCCGAGACGGTATTGCGTCAGATCGAACCAGGACTGGCCGGCCAGGAGATCCCGCACCTGAACCAGACGCATGATGTCGTCATTGTCCGCGCCGACATAGTCGCTGGCTGCCGGTAGGTTCAACAACGCCAGAACCACCATGGTAACCAGGCCATAGACGAGGACCCAGAGTACGAGCGGCCGCGAAGAGGGGCGAAACGACGCGCCCGGCAAGGTGATGTCGGCCATGGTTCGCGAAACCTCCAGAACCGCATGCGCCCGCCCCGCAAGGGGTTTCGGCAGCCGGCCATATTTCAAAGACTGATCGTTCCCGAAACCTAGCCTTAACCTTCTCAAGAAATAGTAAAATCAATGGTGGCCTTAGGGCTGCCCGAACCCCAGCGCTATAAGCAGGTCCCCATGAGCCGTGCGGCCACCCCTTCCCTCGACATCGCCGTTCTTCTGCCTTGCTATAACGAGGCGGCCACGATCGGCCAGGTGGTGAGCGATTTCCGCGCGGCGCTACCCGAGGCCCGGATCTATGTGTACGACAACAACTCGACAGACGGCACGGCGCTGAAAGCCATGTTGGCTGGTGCCACCGTCGTGCGCGAGCGCCGCCAGGGCAAGGGCCATGTGGTACGCCGCATGTTCTGCGACATCGATGCCGACATCTACATCATGGCCGATGGCGACGGCACCTATGGACCCGCCGACGCCGAGGAACTGATCCGCACGCTGATCACCGAACGCGCCGACATGGTGGTCGGCACACGGCGCGGCGTGCATGACGACGCCGGCCGCAACGGTCATGCCTTCGGCAACCGGCTATTCAACCAACTCTACCGCGTGCTGTTCGGCAATGACTTCACGGATATTCTCTCGGGCTACCGCGCCTTTTCGCGCCGCTATGTGAAGAGCTTCCCGGCCGTTTCCGCCGGCTTCGAGATCGAGACGGAAATGTCGGTGCATGCCTCGCGTCTGAAGCTGCCGGTCTGCGAGATCGAACTCGACTACGGCCGCCGGCCGGAGGGTTCGCATTCGAAGCTCTCGACCTTCAAGGATGGCTTCAAGATCCTCTGGATGTTTGCCATGCTGATGAAGGAAACGCGGCCCTTCGCGTTTTTCGGCCTGATCTCGGCTGGCCTGATGGGTGCAAGCCTCGGCTTCATGGCACCTGTACTCTACGAGTTCTTCACCACCGGCCTTGTCTCGCGCATGCCGACCTGGATTGCCGCGATGGCGCTGACAATGATGTCCTTCCTGTCGTTCACGGCAGCCCTCATCCTCGATTCCGTCGCACGCTCGCGCGCCGAGCAACTCCGGATCCACTATCTGACGCTGCCGGCCCTCAGCACGGCCAAGATCCAGTTTGAACACGTATCGGCAGAGGAAAAGCCGAAGCGCGAGCGTTCGCCCAAGACTGCGGCCAAGGGCGGCTCGTCCCGCGCGGCATGAAGAAGTTCCTGCGCTTCGTCGTCGTCGGCGCCACCGGCTTTCTCGTCGATGCCGGCGTGCTCTGGCTGTTCCTGACCTTCACCCCGGTCGGCCCGCTCGCCGCCCGCATCGTGGCAATCGCGGTTGCCATGACCACAACCTGGCTGCTCAATCGGACCTTCACCTTCGGCGCCTCGAAGCGCTCTGTTGTCAGCGAAGGCTTTCGCTATGGTTTCATCGGCGCCGTAACGTCGCTGATCAATTACGGGGTCTATGCCCTGCTTCTCATCGGCGCACCGCTGCTCAGCCCCTATGCCGCGCTGGTCTTTGCGTCCATCGCGGCCATGCTGTTCAGCTTCTTCGGCTATTCGCGCTACGTCTTTCGCCGCTAGTGCGAAAGCTGCCGCTTACACCGCTTCCCAGCCGTCCTTGCCCGCTGCGCGATAGATCGCATCGATCAGCTTCTGGTTCGCCTTCGAGCTTTCCAGCGTGACGACCTCGCCCTTGGTGCCGGCGACGGCGCGGGCAAAGGCCTCGGCCTCCAGCTTGTACTGGCGGCTGTCCGGGAAACGGAAGATCTGCGAGACATTGTGGCCGCGATTGGTGAGCTCGACTTCCTCGGCACCCCAGCGATCGGCGTTGAACGGTGACTTCACCTCGATGAAGCCATCCGTACCGTGGAAGACCATCAGCTGGCGGTTGGCCATCTGGGTCGAGACGTAGAAGTTCAATTCGAAATCGGTGAAGTCTGCCTTCACGCTGGCATAGATATCCGTGCCGAAGTCCGGGTCGCGCTCGATGGTCGACTGGACGCGGACGGGCTCCTTGCCGGTGACGAAGCGGGTGGTGATCGTCGGATAGACGCCGATGTCCGGCAGCGCGCCGCCACCCAGCTCCGGAATATTGCGCATATTGCCGGGGTCGCGGTTGAAGTAGGTGAAGGAGCCTTGCACCATTTTCAGCGTGCCGATGGCGCCTTCAGCGAGCAGTTCGCGGACCTTCAGCCAGACAGGTGCATAGGTCACCATATAGGCTTCCGTGATCAGAACCTTGTTGCGCTCGCGCGCCGCAATGATTTCGTCGATCTCTTCAGCCTTCAGCGCGATCGGCTTCTCGCAGAGCACGTGCTTGCCGGCATCCGCCGCCTTGATCGCCCATTCGACATGCTGCGAGGTCGGCAGCGGAATGTAGACGGCGTCGATGACGTCGGAGGCGAGCATTTCCTCATAGGAACCGAAGGCATGCGGCACCGAGAAACGGTCTGCCATGTCACGGGCCTTGGCAAGATCGCGGCTTGCGATTGCCGTCACCACGGCGTTTTCAGCATCCTGGATCGCCGGGACCACAAGCTCGCGACCGATCTTGGCCGTCGACAGAATTCCGAAACGCAGCATCTTTAGTCCTCCTCAAAATGTCGTGGCGGACATTAGGCGAAGCTCCGGCAGGGCGCAACGGGTTGTCAGACAATCAGCTAGCGCCGAGAAGAAAATGCTTGGCCGAAAATGTCCGCTCTTCGTCCGGCAGACGCATGGCGACTATGAAACCAGGGATCTATGCTAGTCTTCATCGCAAAGACAGGAGACGAACATGTCCGCTCAAGACACTGCCCTCATCGTGGTCGACGTTCAGGAGAGCTTTCGCCAGGCACCCTATTGGGACGCGTCTGAACTGCCCACCTATCTTTCCCGCCAGCAGGCGCTGATCGATGGCGCCAAGGCTGCCGGCATGCCGATCGTGCAGATCTTCCACGTCGACACCGACGAGGCCTTCACACTTGAAGGCGGCCTCGTCCGCACCCTCGCAGAACTTTCGATCACGCCCGACGTCACCTTCCACAAGGGCGTGCATTCAGCGCTTGTTGACACCGGGCTGGAAGCCTGGCTGCGCCAGAAGGGCATTCGCCGCGTCATCGTCTCGGGCATCCGCACGGAACAGTGCTGCGAAACCACGACACGCCACGCCTCGGATCTCGGCTTCGAGGTCGATTTCGTCACCCAGGCGACGCTGACCTTCCCGATGACGCATGCCTCGGGCAAAATCTTCTCCGCCGAGGATATCCGTATGCGCACCGAACTCGTGCTGGCCGGCCGGTTCGCCCGGATTGTCACCGTCGAGCAGGCGCTCGCGCCCCTTTTCGCCGCCGCCTGAGATCGACCCACCATGGACGTGATCCCGGTCTTCATCCTCGTTCCGCCTGACACCCTGCTGATCGACATTGCCGGTCCGCTGGAAGTGCTGCGCTATGCGAACCAGGAACAGGACCGGGTCCGTTTCAACTATCGCTACATTTCGGCCGCACCCCGGCAACAGACCTCGATCGGGCTGATGCTGGACGGACTGGAGCCCCTGCCCGACAGCCTGCCGGACAAGGCAATCCTGATGATT
>CALSAF010000060.1:0-23538 GCA_943372805.1 Rhizobium sp. Q54 | reverse complement strand
GAGCATCTCCGGCTTTTTTTGTCTCGCACGCCTCGTCAGCGACTGGTTCAACGCTTCACTTCAGGAAAGCCCGGAAGCGTTGCAGCGACAAGAAAAAGAAGACCGTGGAGATCGCAATCAATGCCAGGATCTGCGGCCAGACCACCGCGAGGCCGGCATCACGGAACAAGACTGCCTGTGCCATGATGACGAAATGCGTGTTGGGTGCCGCAGACATGATCCACTGGATCACCTCCGGCATGCTCTCGCGGGGTGTCATGCCACCTGAAAGGATCTGCAGAGGCAGAAGCACAAGCATGAGCAGTAGGCCGAACTGCGGCATTGATCCAGCGACCGTCGCCAGGAAGATGCCCATGCAGGTTGCGGCAACGAGCTGAAGCGCTGCTCCGACGAGAAAGAGGGTCAGGGATCCCTGCAGCGGCACATCCAGGGCGCCTTCGACAACCACGAAAAGCGAGAAAATCGTCGCCAGCAGCACGACGAGCCCCATAGACCAGATCTTGCTCAGCATGATCTCTGCCGGCGTCACGGGCATGACCAGCAGATGCTCGATGGTTCCATGCTCCCGCTCCCGGATGAGGGCGGCCCCCGTGAGGATGATCGACAGCATGGTCACGGCGGAAATGACCTCGTTGATCGAACCGAACCATCCCTTGTCGAGCTCAGGATTGAAGCGCGCCCTGAGGGACAACGCGACCGTGGGGGTCGACTGGTTGTCTCCACGATCGAGAAAGCCGTTGACCTCCCTGGTGACGATCTCCTGAATGTAACGGCCGCCGGAAAAGGCCTGGGTCATACGGGTGGCATCGACGTTGAGCTGGATCTGCGGAACCTTTCCCGCCAGAAGGTCGCGCTGGAAGCTCGGCGGGATATCGAGCACGAAGGTATCGGTTCCGGCGTTCATCCGGGTATCGATCTCGGCCGGCGTGATCATCTGCGGCGGCAGGAAATACGGCGGATAGAGCGCATTTTCGATGCGCGCCGACACCTGCGAGCGGTCCTCGTCGACGATGGCGACTGCCGCCTTGTTGAGCGTCTCCGGCTCGGCTGTCGCGGCCGTGTAGATATTGAGGGTGAAGGCATAGACGATAAGGAACATCAGGGCTGGATCCCGAGCCAGACCGCGCAGTTCCTTGATGCCGAGCTGCAGGATATTTGCCAGACGCATGGCTCACACCGCCTGTTTCTTGAGAAGGGAGGCACCGAGCAGAAGCAGTACCGGGCCGACGATCGCCAGCGCGACGATCTGGGGTCCGAGATCGGCGAAATGCAGCCCCTTTGAAAAGACGCCGCGCGAGATCGTCACGAAGTGACTTGCAGGGTAGACCTGGCCGATCAACGCGCCTGCCCCCTCAAGCGCCGAGACCGGCGAGAGCATGCCGGAGAACTGCACGGCCGGAATGATCGTCAGCAAGGTGGTGCCAAAGATTGCCGAGATCTGGCTCTTCATGAAGCTCGAAAGCAGCAGCCCGAGCGCGGTGGCGGCGAACACATAGAGGAACGCACCCAGCGCCAGCACGGCAAAGCTGCCCGTCAGCGGCACCTGGAAACCGAAGACAGCAAAGCCGGTCAACATCAGGAAATTGAGAAAGGCGATGCCGATATAGGGAATTTGCTTGCCCAGCAAGAACTCGAGCCTTGTCACCGGGGTCACGTAGAAGTTGATGATCGAGCCCAGCTCCTTCTCCCGCACCACGCTGAGCACGGACAGCATGGCGGGAATGAGCATCAAGAGCAGCGGAATGACCGCCGGCACCATGGCCACCAGGCTCTCGACGTTGGGGTTGTACCTGTACCGCAGTTCGATATCGAAGCTCGGTGCTGCGACCTCGTCGCCGTAGAGTTCGCGTGCCTTGCGGGCGAGCCAGGTCGCATGCATGCCCTGGACATATCCGGAAACGGTCTCCGCCCTTGCCGGCATTGCACCGTCTATCCAGGCGCCGATCTCGACGCTGCGATTGCCGCGTGACAAGTCGCGCGCAAAGCCCGAGGGTATCTCGATCGCGAGACTGATATCGCCGGACCGCATCAGGCGATCGAGATCGTCATAGTCGGTGATCGGCGGCCGCTCTATGAAATAACGGGAACCGGCGATTTCTGCCACGTATTCCCGGCTCAGAACGGTATCGTCCCGGTCGAGGGCTGCGAAGGTCAGGTTCTCGACATCGAGATTGATGCCGTAGCCGACGACGAACATCAGGATCAGGCTGCCGAGCATGGCGAGCGTGGCCCGGATCGGATCACGGACAAGTTCGAGCGCCTCGCGCCGACTGAAGGCCAGCAAACGCCGACGATCGATGAGCGGACGATGTCGCCGCCTCGGCTTGGGGGTCAGGGAGGGAGCAGCGACCGCCTCGCTGGCCTGCGTGCTGAACTTCGGCACAGTCTCTTCGCCAATCGCGTCTTCGAGATACTGGATGAAGGCCTGCTCCAGGTTCTCGGCCTTGCGGCGCGACACGATCCCCTCGGGGGAATCCGTTACCAGGACCTTGCCCGCATGCATCAGGGAGATCCGATCGCACAGAGCTGCCTCGTTCATGAAATGGGTCGAGACGAAGATCGTCACGCTGTCGCGTCGGGAGAGGTCTGCAAGCAGCTGCCAGAAACCATCGCGCGCCACCGGATCGACACCCGACGTGGGCTCGTCGAGGATCAGGATGTCAGGACGATGGATCAGCGCGACCGCCAGCGACAGTCGCTGGCGCATGCCAAGCGGCAGGGATTCCGGCCATTCGTCAAGCACTGCGGCAAGACCGAATTCGCCCACCAGTTCCGCAATCCGCGGCGCGATTTCGGACTCCGCCATGCCGAAGAGGCGACCATGCAGCTCCAGGTTCTGGCGCAGCGTCAGTTCACCGTACAGCGAAAAGGCCTGGCTCATGTAGCCAACCCGCCGACGGATGGCGATATCCTTGGGGTCTACGGGATGACCAAAAACCTCGGCCGTACCCTCGCTGGCGGCCAGGAGACCGGTCAGCATCTTCATGGTCGTCGTCTTGCCGCAACCGTTCGATCCAAGGAAGCCGAAGATCTCTCCCCGCGGGATCTCAAAACTGACATCGTCTACCGCGGTGAAATCACCGAAGCGCATGGTTAGGTGATCGGCCCGGATTGCGATCTCGGCCGTGGCTCCCGCATCTCGGACAGGAATCTGCAGGGGCTCCGCGCGCCCTCTCTTCTCCTCCGGCAACAAGGCGACAAAGGCCGCATCCAGGGTGTCGGTCGCCGTATCCTCGCGCAATCTGGCGGGGGTCCCCGTCGCGAGGATCCGCCCGGCATCCATGGCCACCAGCCAGTCGAAGCGCTCGGCCTCTTCCATGTAGGCTGTCGCGACGACGACGCTCATATCGGGCCGCTCGGTACGGATACCGTCGATCAGTTCCCAGAACTGACGGCGCGAGAGTGGATCGACGCCGGTCGTCGGCTCATCGAGGATCAAAAGGTCCGGATCATGGATCAGGGCGCAGCAAAGGCCGAGCTTCTGCTTCATGCCGCCCGACAGCTTGCCGGCCGGGCGATCGGCAAAGGGCGTCAGCCCCGTTGCCCGCAGGAGCCCGGCGATGCGATGCTCGCGCTCGGCCCGATCCTGGCCGAACAATCGCCCGAAGAATTCCGCGTTCTCGAAGACCGAGAGCGTGGGATAGAGATTCTTGCCCAGTCCCTGCGGCATGTAGGCGATGCGTGGGCACGTCCTGGCCCGATGCGATGATTGCGCCATGTCGCCGCCGAAGACCTCCACGCGACCGGACTGGATGGCGCGCGCGCCGGAGACGAGGGAGAGCAGGCTCGACTTGCCGACGCCGTCGGGTCCGATCAGGCCCACCATGCGGCCTGCCGGTATGTCGAGCGAGATGGCGCGCAGGGCTTCGGTCCTGCCATAAGAGAGGCTCACGTCCTTAAGCCGCACCACCGGGTGCCCGGCCGGATCGTCTTGCAGCGCTCCTGTCATCTCACTGCACCAAGGTCGTCGTCAGGCTTTCGGGCCAGGGGGCTTTGGGATCCAGATTGACATAGGCAATACCCGGCAAGCCCGTCTTCACCTGCTGGATATACTTCTTGAGCAAAGACTCCGGGATCTGCGCCTTGACTCGGAACATCAGTTTTTCCCGCTCCTCCTCGGTCTCCACCGTCTTCGGCGTGAACTGCGCGACATCGGCGACGAAGCTGACCTTTGCCGGAATGGTATAGGCCGGTGCCGCATCAAGGACGATCCGCGCCTCACTGCCCAGCGCAATCTGTCCGGCCTCTGCCGTCGGCAGGAAGAAGGCAATATAGACATCGGAGAGATCGACGATGTTGAGAACGCGCCCGCCCGCACCGAGAACTTCGCCGAGTTGTGCCACACGATATTGCACGCGTCCGTCGCGAGGCGAGCGCAAGGTGCTGTCGGCAATGTCGGCCTCGATGCTCTCGACCGCTGCAGCGGCCGCAGCGACAGCCGCTTCGGCGTCGATGACCTGAGCGCGGGCCGCACCGATTGCGGCCTCCGAGGCTGCAACCTGAGCCTTGGCTGCGGCAAGCGCTGCGCGGGCGCTCGCGGTTGCCGCACGATCGTCATCGACCACCTGCTGGCTGGTCGTGCGGCTTTCCATGAGGCGCTCCGTGCGGGCCAGCGTCGTCTCCGCCGAGTTCAACTGCGCCTCACGCTGCGCCACCGTCGCCAGCGCCGCTTCACGTTCGGCTTCGCGCTGAGCAACAACGCTCCCGGCGGTATCGACGCCAATCAAGGCCCTGCGATGTTCCGCCACTGCCTGGCGTCGACGCGCATCGAGCTGGTCCGTGTCCATGATGGCGAGCACCTGTCCGGCGGTCACCACGTCCCCCTCACCGACCAGGATCTCCTTGACCCGTCCACCGGTTTTCGTGGAAATGTCGATCTCGACCGCCTCGATACGACCGTTGCCATGGGCGATATTGGCGGGAAGGCCATCACCCTCATAGGTCTTCCAACCGAAATAGGCGGCGCCACCCGCCACAATCAAAACCAATGCGGCAAGCCAGCCGCCCTGACGCTTCGCCATACCCGTTCTCCGCGATCCGACGGACGCAATCGCAAGCGTCCTCTGGCAATTCATACTGGGCAACAGGCGTGCCGAACTTGATCTGCGTCAATTAGAGATTGCTATGTTCGACAACATTCGCGTCGACAAAAAAACACCGCCCCGGCGAGCCGGGGCGGTGTCTCTCTGGCGCAACAAACTGCGAATTCAGAAACCGCTGGCGAGCCGGCGGCGAAGATCCTTGATGTCGGGCGCTGCCCGTTCCTCGAGACGACGTTCCCAGGACAGCGCGGTATCGACGATCACCCCGAGGTCGTTGCAGCGCGGGACCCAGCCGAGAACCTGCTTGGCCAAAGTCGAATCCGCCACTACCAGCGGTGCATCACCCGGGCGCCGGGGAGCGTAGTCGATCCTGAAGTCGACATTCGTGGCACGCCGCACCGCCTCGACGATATCGAGAACCGAGTAACCCTTGCCATAACCGCAATTGGCGACAAGGGGACCGCCGCCCCTGCGCAGGTAGGTCAAGGCCTGCAGATGAGCGGCGACGAGGTCATTGATGTGGATGTAGTCGCGCACGCCCGTGCCATCGGGGGTATCGTAATCCGTGCCATAGACCGACATCGAGGGTCGCTTGCCGAGTGCTGCCTCGCAGGCGACCTTGAGCAGGTGGGTGGCACCGGCCGCCGAATTTCCAGCGCGCCCCTTCACGTCGGCACCGGCCACGTTGAAATACCGCAGTGCGACATAGCAGAGACCATGCGCGCGCGCGGTGTCGCGCAGCATAATCTCACTCATCAGCTTGGACTGGCCGTAGGGTGATTCCGGTCGGAGAGGAGCGTCCTCGCGCACAGGAAGCGGCTTGTCTGGCAGACCATAGACCGCAGCGGTCGAGGAAAAGATGACCTTGTCGATACCCGCCTTTACCGCGGCCTGCAGCAGGCGCCGGGTGTTCTCGGTGTTGTTCTCGTAGTATTGCAGCGGATCAGCGATCGACTCGGGCACCACGATCGAGCCGGCGAAATGAATGATCGCCTCGATGTCGTTCTCGGCAAATACCTGCTTGAGCACGTTGGGCTTGCCAATGTCACCCAGATAGAAACGCGCCTCAGGTGCAACCGCCCAGCGGAAGCCCGTTGACAGCCGATCGACCACGACGACTTCCTCGCCCGCGTCGAGGAGAGCCCAGACCATGTGGCTGCCGATAAACCCGGCGCCACCTGTCACCAAGATCGCCATGACTTTTCTTCCCGTTGTCTTTTCTTATCGGGACAAAAAAGCACGAGCACCTTACGGAGTGCTTATGGGTGGCACCCAAGCCACTGAAAGAGCTTGTCTATTTGGTTTCTTCGTTAAGCCGACGTGAGCGTTTTCTCTCAAATTTTAATGAAGGCCGAGGCTGAACTAGTGCCCATCGGTCTTAGAGCGACTTCACATAACGGCTCAACCGCTCTGCGGCATCGACGATCTGGGCGGGATTGCGCAAGAAGCAGGCGCGCAGAAACGGAAGTCCGCCCTCACCGAACGCCGTTCCCGGCGCCAGGCCCACCCCCGTCTTGTCGACGATGTCGAGGGCTGCCTTCCGGCTGTCGGTGATCCCATCAATCTTCAAGAAGGCATAGAGTGCCCCTTCCGGCTTCAGCGTCTCCACCCTGTTGGTAGCGATCAGGGCATCGCAGAGAATGTCGCGCGAGGCTGTCGCCCGGGCAATGTTCTCACGCACAAACTCGTCGCCCTGGTCAAGCGCGACAACCGCACCGCGCTGCATGAACTGGGCGACCCCGGAGGTGGAATATTGAATGAGATTTTCCAGGACCTGTCCGAGTTCCGGAGGGGCCACGATCCAGCCGACGCGCCAGCCGGTCATCGACCAGTTCTTCGAGAAGGAGTTGGCGAATATGACCTTGTCACCCTCCTCCATGACATCGAGGAAGGAGGGCGCTCGCTGCTCGGCACCATAATAGTAGAGCGCATATATTTCGTCGGCGAGGATCCAGACTCCATGCCGACGCGCGATTTCGAGGATCGCCTTCAGATCTTCGCGCGTCGCTGTCCATCCGGTCGGGTTGGACGGGGTGTTGATGAAGAGCGCGCGAGTCTTTGGCGTGATTGCCTTTTCCAATCGATCAAGATCGAGCATCCAGCGGCCATCGGTGAAAGAGAGCGGCACGCAGACCGACTTCGCACCGGCGAGATCGATCGCCGACACAATGTTGGGCCAGCAGGGCGAGAGATAGATCATTTCGTCGCCCGGCGAGGTCAGCGCCTGGACCGCAAGCGCGATCGCCTGCATGCCGGAGGCGGTGACATAGAAATGTTCGACCGGCAGGTCGACAGCGAAATGGCGCTGGTAATAGCGCGACAGCGCCTGCCTGAGCTCAGGAATGCCGCGCTGCCAGGTGTAGAAGGTCTCGCCGGCCAGAAGGGCCTCGCTCGCGGCCCGATTGATGAAGTCGGGCGTCGAAAGATCACCCTCGCCCGCCCAGAGAGGCAGGAGCCCGTCGCGTCCGCGCGCGTAGTTGATGATCTCGACGATCCCGCTTTCCGGGGCGGCGAGCGCGCGGGGGCTGAGGCTGTCCAGCAAGGTCATGGGGTCTTCACTCCTTCGATCGGTGCGGAATGTCTAACCGATCACCGGGCAAAAATCCCATGATATTCCTTGAGGATGATATCGATCCTGCTGATGGGTTCCGCGACCCGCACATGGTCGCAGCCCCATATTCAACGGCTCTTTAGAAGGTCCCGGATCTCGGTCAACAGCTGAACGTCGGCTGGTGGCGGCGCGGCCTCCGCGGCTTTCTGTTCTTCCTTCTCCATCGACTTGCGCAGCGAGTTCACGGCTTTGACCATCAGGAAAATGATCCAGGCGAGGATCATGAAGTTGATCACGACCGTGATGAAGTTGCCATAGGCGAAGACGGCACCCTGTTCGCGGGCAGCTGCGAGCGAGCCGGCGGTGACGTTGCTGCTCAGTGGCAGGAAGTAGTTGGAGAAGTCGAAGCCGCCGAAGATGACGCCGACGACCGGCATCACGATATCTTCCACCAGCGAATTGACGATCAGGCCAAAGGCCCCCCCGATGATGACGCCGACGGCGAGGTCCATGACGTTGCCGCGCGCGATGAATGTCTTGAATTCCTGTAGCATTAGCCCCTGCTCCTAGATGGTCCTGACCAGGCTCGGCGAGAGCCGTTCCCGCACCATGGTTAATCAATCTTTACTGTTTCGAAAATGGTAAATCGGCACAGCGCATCGCCGGGTATCGACTAAGGTCAATATCGGAAGCGATTTCAAAAAGGCGGGACTTGCCCTAAGGTTCGAAGGGGCGCAGTCGAGGAGGAAAAAGTGTTCCCAGGCTGGATCATTGTAGCGTCGGCACTCGGCTATCTGCTGCTGCTGTTCGCCGTGGCGAGCTACGGGGACCGCAAGACGCGGCTGCACGGCGTTCCATCCGGCGGTCGGCCAATGGTCTATGCCCTCAGCCTCGCGGTCTATTGCACCTCCTGGACCTATTTCGGCGGGGTCGGACTGGCCGCGCAGCATGGCCTCGAATTCATGGCCATCTATATCGGCCCGATCCTGATGTACACGCTCGGCATGCCGATCCTGAGACGGATCGTCGAGCTTGCCAAGACGGAGCGGATCACGTCCGGCGCCGACTTCGTGGCGGCGCGCTACGGCAAGAATCCGATCGTGGGCATGCTGGTCACAATCATCTATCTTGTTGGAATCATTCCCTATATCGCCCTGCAGTTGAAGGCGGTCTCCAGTTCGGTTGCCGCTGTGATGGATCCCACAGCCTACGGGATCGGTACAGGCAATCTCTATTTCATCGATCTTCCGCTCATCGTCGCCTTCATCCTCGCCTGCTTCGCCGTGGTCTTCGGCACCCGACACACGGATGCTACCGAACATCAGGACGGCCTGATCCTCGCCATCGCGATGGAATCCGTGGTCAAGCTCGTCGCCTTCTGGACGCTTGGCGTCTTCGTCATCTGGGTGATGTTCGACGGACCGGCCGACCTCTGGCAGAAGGCGACGGAAAGCGAAGCCGTCATGGCCGCACTCTCCCACGAGACGCCTGCAAGCCGCTGGATCCTGCTCATTGCCCTTTCGGCCTTCGCCATCATCATGCTGCCGCGGCAGTTCCATGTCACCGTGGTGGAGAACCGGACCCCCCGTGAGCTGAAGCTCGCCGGCATCCTGATGCCGATCTATCTGATCGTCATCAACATCTTCGTGCTGCCAGCCGCGATCGCCGGCATTCTCGTCTTCGGCGGCAGCGGGGATGCCGACCTCTATGTTCTTTCCCTTCCGCTGCAGGCCGGATCCGGCTTCGTTTCGCTGCTCACCTTCATTGGCGGCTTTTCGGCTGCGACCGCCATGGTCATCGTGGCTTCCGTTGCGCTGGCGATCATGGTCTCGAACGACATGGTGCTGCCGATCTTCCTTAGGCAGAAGCTGCTCGGGCGGCCAAGCCAGCGTGAAGACTTCGCCAATACACTGCTGCACATTCGGCGCACCGCAATCTTCGGCGTCCTTCTGCTTGGCTACGTGTATTTCCGATCCGCAGACAACACGACAGGGCTCGCCAAGATCGGCCTCCTGTCATTCACCGCGATTGCCCAGATCGCGCCGGCCATGTTCGGCGGGCTGATCTGGCGCCGCGCCAATGCGCGCGGCGCGATCGCCGGGCTCACCATCGGGTTTTTCGTCTGGGCCTATCTGCTCTTTCTGCCAAGCCTGGGGGCAGAAGATCATTCCTGGATCGCATCGGCGGTCCTCGGCTTTCTGTTGCCGGGCCTTTCCATGTTCGAGCCGCAATATGCGGACCCACTCGTCAACGCGACAATCTTCAGCCTGCTGGTCAACACGCTCGCCTTTGTCGTCGGCTCGCTCAGCCGAAATCCCCGCCCGGTGGAACGGATCCAGTCGGCGATCTTTATCAAACGGCAGCCGCGCTCCAACTTCGCGACACGCGGCTGGAAGACCAGCGTGGCCGTCGGCGACCTGAAGGCCGCCATCGCGCGCTATCTCGGCAACGAACGCATGGAGCGATCCTTCCGCTCCTACGAACAGACGGTCGGGCGCAAACTGGCAGATGACAGCCCGGCTGACATGGCGTTCATCCATTTCTCCGAACAGCTGCTCGGCAGCGCCATCGGCTCTTCCTCGGCCCGCCTGGTGCTGTCGCTGATCCTGCAGAAGGCGGAGGATCCATCCGCCGATACGGTCTGGCTACTCGACCAGGCATCGGAAGCGCTGCAATACAATCAGGACATGATGCAGACGGCTCTTGCGCAAATGGAGCAGGGCATCGCCGTATTCGATGCGTCCGACCGCCTGACGATCTGGAACCGCCGCTTTCGCACGCTGCTCGACCTGCCAGAGCATGTCGGCCAGGTGGGTTTTCCGCTTGCCGACATGATCGGCATTCTCGCCCAGCGCGGCGACGTGTCAGCCGGCGGCATGCAATCCCTGATCCGCAGCTTCCATCAGTTCGACAGCCCTTTCCAGATGGTACTGGCAGGCGGCAAGCGGATCATCGAAGTGCGCTGCAACCTGATGCCCGACAAGGGGCTCGTAGCCACCTTCAGCGACATCACCGCCCGTGTCGAGGCGGACCAGGCTCTGAAGCAGGCAAACGAGACGCTGGAGCAACGGGTCAGCGAACGCACGGCGGAACTGACACGGGTGAACCATGCGCTCGCCGAAGCGCGCGCTGCAGCAGACGAGGCCAATATCGGCAAGACCCGCTTCTTCGCTGCGGCGGGACACGACATCCTGCAGCCTCTCAATGCGGCACGGCTCTATTCTTCGTCACTCGTGGAACGGCTCGGCGATTCGGACAACAGCGCCCTGGTCGGCAACATCGATTCCGCGCTGGAGTCAGTCGAAAGCATCCTCGGCGCCGTTCTCGACATTTCCCGTCTTGATACCGGCGCGATGAAACCGCGCTTCTCGAGTGTCCCCCTGCATGGCTTGCTGCAGCGCATCGAGACGGATTTCGCCCCAATGGCGCGGGAGAAGAACCTGAAGCTTGTCGTCATGCCCACAGCGCTCTCGGTCCGGTCCGATCCGACGCTCCTGCGCCGTCTGGTGCAGAACCTCGTGTCGAACGCGATCAAATACACACCGTCCGGACGTGTGGTCGTCGGCGCCCGCCGGCAGGGTGACAAGGTGGTGATCCAGGTCACGGACTCGGGTATCGGCATTCCCGCTTCAAAGTTCCGCACTGTCTTCAAGGAATTCGCCCGGCTTGAGGAAGGCATGAGGACCGCTTCCGGGCTGGGTCTCGGTCTTTCGATCGTGGACCGCATTGCCAAGGTGCTGCAGCATCCGGTGGAACTTGATTCGAAACCGGGCAAGGGCACGACCTTCAAGGTGGTGATGCCGCTCGACATCGCCAAACCCGCCACCAGGGGCGTCGTTGCCATCGATTCCGGCAGCCGATCCACACCATCTCTTCAGGGCTTCAGAGTCCTGTGCATCGACAACGAACCGAAGATATTGGAGGGCATGCATCTGCTCATCTCGGGATGGGGTTGCACCGTCGAATGCGCTGGCTCGATTGCCGAGATGGACGAGTTGCTCAAGAGCGGCAATCCGCCCGATCTCGTCATCGCCGATTACCATCTCGGCGACGGCAGCGGCATCGGCGCGATCCTCAGGCTGAGGGCGCTAACCCAGGCTGATGTGCCCGCGCTTCTGATCACCGCAGATCGCTCGGCGGAAGTGCGCGCCGAGGCAGAACGGCACTCGATATCGCTCCAGCACAAACCGGTCCGGCCGGCCGCGCTGCGGGCCTTCATCACGCAGATCTCTTCGCAACGCCGCACGGCTGCGGAGTGATGCCGCTCCTGCAGCAGCAGGCACGTAAGCATGGACTTACCAACTCTTCAAGGCACGCAGGGTCGGCGTCTTCTTGAAAATGTGATCATTCATGCGGCCCATGAGGCGATCGAGCAAGGAGACCGCCTCGACCACAGCTGGCCCCTTGTTCAGCATGACGCATTCGGCACGGGCCGCCATGGCGGCATCGGTCATTTCGCCACGCGTGGGGATGCCTTCCTTGACCATGTCTTCCAGCACCTGGGTCGCCCAGACGCATGGCACGGAGGCTGCTTCGCAGATCCAGAGCAGTTCCTCCTGCATCTCCGCCAGGCGCTCAAATCCGATCTCTGCCGCGAGATCGCCGCGGGCAATCATCACGCCGAAGGGCCCTCTCTGGCGAGCCCGCGCAATGAGGGCCGGGAGGTTTGAAAGTGCGAGCGGCTGCTCGATCTTGGCGATCAGGCCGAGTTGACGGTCATTGCGGCCATGGCTTGCCAGGACGGCATCCAGCAGGTCGATGTCCTCCGGCCTGCTGACAAAGGAATAGCCGATCAGATCGGCGCATTCGATGACGGTGACGAGATCCGTCTCGTCCTTTGCGGTCAGAGGCGAGAGACCGAGCGCCGTGTCCGGGAGATTGATGCCCTTTTCAGGCTTGAGCTTCGTGCCGCCAGCCTTGGTACGGCGAACCAGAATCACGGCCTCTCCGTCGCCAAGACTCTCCACCACCGCCTCCAGCTTGCCGTCGTCATAACGCAGACGATCACCGACCGACAGACGCGTCACCATTTCGGGCAGGGAGACTGCTGCCGAAAAGGGCACATCGCTGTCGATGCGTGGCGCGCCTGATGCGACCAGCCGAACGCGATCGCCAGGCTGAAGGCGCGCCTTCTTCTGACTTGATGCAACCTCGCCCGTGCGGATCTTAGGGCCGGCTACATCCATCAACACCTTGATGTCCCGCCCAACGATGCCGGCCGCCGTGCGGACGAAAGCCGTCATCGCACGCCAAGCCTCAGGACTGTCATGGGCACAATTGATGCGGGCAACGTCCATGCCCGCCCTTGCAAGGTCGAGGATCAAGTCCGGGCTTTCAGCAGCCTCGCTCGGCAAAGTTACCATGATCCGCGTCCGGCGATGCGCGACGGGCGCGCCGAAGAGCGCCACACCTGCGGCCTCGAGGCGGGTCTCGCCCGCAAAGAACTCTGCTTCCGACGGAAGGGGCGTGGCGCTGCCCTGAGCCCCCGCAAGGCAGGACAGAGCGCCGAGAACGGCGTCAAATGTTGGCAGCACACGACTTTCGAGGCGTCCCATCGAGGAGAGGCCAAGCGCCATCAGTCGTCGCTGCAAAGGGCGTATGTCGTGACGACGCAGCGCGAGATAGTGACCGAGATTGGCGATCGCGGGATCGTTTTCTGCTGCAAAACCGAACTGCATCGGATCTTCGGCAAGGACGGCCTGTTTCAGCGCTGTCATTTCGGTATGGATCTCGGCTGCGCGGACGGCAGCATCGGTCAGCTCATGCATTTGCATCTTCGGCCCTGTGTCACGTTCAGCACAGCCTAATCCGATGCTGTTGACAGTCCAATGACAGTGCCCATCGTCGGAACCCAACTCAGGGTCTCAGCGACCAGACTGCGGCATGGCTGACGACGCCAGGCTCGGCAATCAGCCTTATTGCCCGCACCGGTTCGAAACCCGCGATCCGCTTGGTCCCTGCAATCCGGCCGCCGTCGGCGAAGATTTCCAGCGAACCATAGTCGAGGAAGATGCGCAGGCGCCTCGCACCCGCAGCCCTGGCAATGTAGCGTGGACCCGGCGACTGCTCGCTCCCATCGAGCCGGTTGTGAATGATCTCCAGTCCCTCGCAATGCTGGGCGACAGCGAGACGCATGCCGGGATGTTCGAGGTCCAGCCGGAAGGCAGCTGCGGACTCGGACAGCTCAAAGATGATTTCGGCGGCGCCGTTCGGAAGAGTGACGGACTGCCCAGCCGCGAGGTGCGTGCGGTCGAGCATGCGGGCACGCAGGCTTTCCGCGGCGCCGATCGGTGGCGTCAGCAGCGTGTCACCCTCCAGCACGAGGGTGCGTGGCAGCGTCATCGCCGAGGGAAAATCGATCGTCGGGCCGGTATCTGCCCAGTTGCCCAACCAGCCAATGCCAACCGGCGTGCTGCCATCGACAAAGGCTTGGAAGGCATAGTTGTCCGTGCCGAAATCGAGTTCCCGACCGAAGGCCTTGACGAAACTGCGGCCATCGAACCAGCCGATATCGACCATCGTCAGGTTTCGGCGACCGGTTCCCTCATCCTCGCCATTCATCAGGCCGTAGATCAGTGCCCAGCGGGTCGAAGGATCGCGGCGGTCGCCATCAATGGGCAGCAGGCAGGGGCATTCGAGTGCCGACGTCTCGTAGCGCGTTTCGGTGTAGAGCTTGCCGACATAGGTCCAGCCATCGGCTGCCGTGTTGTCATTCGTCTCGTAGAGCAAGACGACACCGCCCTGAGCACTCTGGCTCCCGAGCAGCATCTTCCACAACCCATCGGGTCCGCGGAAAACATAAGGATCGCGGAAATCGAAGGTGAGGTCCTCGCCGTCCGGTCGACGGGACAGAAACACCTCCGCCGCGCCCGCGCTGAAAAGGTCGGCCGAGGTCGCCGTCAGTTGGATCTCCTGCTCGGGAATGCGATCGGTAATTTTCTCGGTAAAGAAGACGCGGATACCCGGTCCATCGGTGCGCGCGATCGCCGAACCGGAAAAGGCGCCGCCACGCTTGTCGGGCCGGACGGACAATTCCTCCGAGGGAAAGAGGAAGACCGGCAGATGACGCCAGCGCAGGTAGTCAGAGGAGACCGCATGGCCCCAATGCATGTTGTTCCAGATCCGGCCATGCGAATAGTGCTGGTAGAAGAGATGCGGGCGTCCACCGAAACGGCCGAAGCCGTTGGGGTCGTTCATCCAGCCGAAGGGCGGGCGGAAATGATAGCCATCGGGCAGATCCGGCGGCTCGTTGGCGGGGTTGGTGTGGATGACCGTGATACCCGTTTCCAGGACGTCCGATGGCGTGAACCAGTAGGCGACCGAGAGCGACGTAGTCGCCATGTCATAGGCCAGCGTCACCGTGCCTCCGCCGAAGACCTGATAGATGCGAAACGAGTTCTCCTCGGCATTGGCAGCCTGCACTTCCCCAAACTTTCCGTTGGCGCTGTAGAAGGAGACAGAGCCCGGCTCATTCGGAGTCACGGCCTTCAGCCACAGATGCAGCACGGCATTGACGGGCAGATCGATGTCGATGGCCCTGTGGCTATCAGGTATGCCGGTCGTCATGGTCATGCGCATCTCACCTTGGATTGTTCCCGCCTGGCTTAACGGCAGCGCAGGCAGGCCTGTTCCATTCACTGTTGTCACAGAGGCTTCAGAAAACCGTCACGGCGGCTTCACCCAAAGCACATAATGCGGCGGGAACGACATTGAAGATCGGAGCCCTGCTCATGCGTCTCGCCGTTCTCGTCCTTGGCCTTTTGCTCTCCCTTGTCACCGGGGCCGCGAGCCTGGCGCCCATTCCGCCATCCAACCGGGCGGCTCTCATCCACGAACGGCTCACCCAGGCCAATCTCAACCGCGATCATGTCATGGTCGTGGCCCATCGGGCGGGCTGGAAGAAGGACGGCGTGACCGTCCGGGCCGAGAACTCGTTCGCGGCCATCGATCATGCGGCTTCCACCGGCGTGGAGATGGTCGAACTCGATGTGCGCCGTTCTAAGGACGGCGTGCTTGTGATCATGCATGACGAGACGCTGGACCGCACCACGACCTGTCGCGGCAAGGTGACTGACCATACACTCGCCGAATTGCGGGCTTGCCAACTCGTTGTGGAAGGTCAGCGAATACTGACAGACGAGCATGTTTTCACACTCGAAGAAGCTATGCTGCATGCACGCGGCCGTATCCTCATCAACATTGACAACAAGCTCGAACCGGAAGCCCTGGTCGAAGTCGCCGATCTCGCTCGCAGCCTCGGCATGCCGGATGGCGTGCTGCTCAAACTTGCAGTCTGGAATCCTGAACGGCTGCAGCTCGCTCGTGACATCCGCCGCGCGATCGGAGCCGATATCGCCTTCATGCCCATCCTCGCCGACGACGCGGTGACAGAGCCGGCCTTCATCGACCGCACGCAGTCTGCACTCGGCGCACCGGCAGCAGAACTCGTGCACTGGTATCGGGACGCTTCGAAGCCCATCACGGCGGACGGCGGCCCCCTGCTCTCGCCGCTTTCTCGCGCAGCCGCGATCCGCAACGACGCGCATCTGTGGATCAACACCTACCCGATCACCGATCGGCCGGAGGGCATGGTCGCCGGTGGGCGCGGCGATTATCTCGCGCTCTCGACCGGACGGCCTGAGGATGTCTGGGGTTTCTTCGTCGAGCGTGGTGTGACCATCATCCAGACGGATGAGCCAGAAGCGGTTATCGCCTGGCTTGAGCGCGAAGGCTTGCGCCGGTCGTATGAGTTGACGAACTGAGGCCTCATACTCGATCTGAAACAAAAAAAGGCGGCCCGGGAGCCGCCTTTTCCTATTCATTTAGAGACTACGCTCAGGCAGCCTTGGCGGCCTCACCATAAGGGTCGAAGCGGCCGTAGAAGGTTTCGCCCTTGGTAGCCATGTCCTTGAGCAGCGGCGTCGGGGTGAAGTGGACGCCGTAATCCTTGGCGAGACGTTCGCAAAGGCTTACGAAATTCTTCACACCCATGCCGTCGATATAGGACAGGGCACCACCGGTATAGGGCGCAAAGCCGAAGCCGAGTATCGAGCCGACATCGGCTTCGCGCGGGTCGGTGACGATGCCTTCTTCTACGGTGCGGGCAGCTTCCAGTGCGATCGTCGCAAGGAAGCGTTCCTGCAGCGTCTTGACGTTGACGGATTCGGGCTTCTGCTGCGGATAGAGGTCCTTCAGCCCCGGCCAGACATGCTTCTTGGCGGGCTTTGCCGGATAGTCATAGAAGCCCTTGCCGTTCTTGCGGCCAAAGCGCTCTTCCTTTTCGACCATGCGGGCGACCAGCTCCATGTGGCGCGGATCGACGGCCTTTTCACCGAGATCGGCGACGGTCGCTTTCAGGATCTTGTAGGAGAGGTCGATCGCCACTTCGTCATTCAGCGCCAGCGGCCCGACCGGCATGCCGGCGAATTTCGCGGCATTCTCGATCATGACCGGCGGCACGCCTTCGATGAGCATGTTGTAGCTCTCGGCCATGTAGCGCAGGACGCAGCGGTTGACGAAGAAGCCGCGGGTGTCGTTGACGACAATCGGGGTCTTCTTGATCGCAGCGACATAGTCGAGGGCGACGGCTAGCGCCTTGTCGCCGGTTTCCTTGCCGAGGATGACTTCCGTCAGCATCATCTTCTCGACCGGCGAGAAGAAGTGGATGCCGATGAAATCGACCGGGCGCTTGGAGTTTTTGGCCAAGCCCGTGATCGGCAGGGTCGAGGTGTTGGAGGCAAAGATCGCGCCTTCCGGCAGCACGGCCTCGACCTTTTCGATGACCGCTTTCTTGACGTCGCGGTCTTCGAAGACGGCCTCGATGACGAGATCGGCGTCAGCGAGTGCGCCGTAGTCATCCGAAGGGGTGATCAACGCAAGCAGCTTATCGCCGTCGTCCTTGGTGAGCTTGCCCTTACCGACAGCACCGGCAACCAGACCTTCGGAGTGGGTCTTGCCCTTGCCCGCCGCCTCCATGTCACGGTCGATCAGAACCACGTTGATGCCGGCTGCTGCCGTCACATAGGCGATCGAGGCGCCCATGAAGCCCGCGCCGACCACACCGACTCGTCTGATCTCGGACTTCGGCTGACCTGCCGGGCGACGGGCGCCCTTGTTCAGCTCCTGCATCGAGACGAAGAGCGAGCGGATCATCGAGAAAGCCTCGGTGGTCTGCAGGATCTCGGTGAAATAGCGCTGCTCGATCTTCAGGCCCGTATCGAAGGGAACCTGGAGGCCCTCATAAACGCATTTCAGGATGGCGAGTGCCGCCGGATAGTTGCCGGCGGTTTCGCGGCGCAGGATGGCGGAAGCGGCGGGCCAGAGCTGGGCTGCGGCCGGGGTCCAGATGCCACCGCCGGGAACCTTGAAGCCTTTTTCGTCCCAGGGGGCGACCGGCTTCAGGCCGTCCTTGATCATCTGCTTGGCAGCATTGATCAGTTCACCGGGTTCGACGACCTGATGCACGAGGTTCATCGCCTTGGCGCGGGCGGCCGTCAGGCTCGAACCCGTCGTCATCATCTGCAGTGCATCCTGCGTGTTGGCGAGACGTGCCACACGCTGCGTGCCGCCGGCGCCGGGGAAGATGCCGACCTTGACTTCCGGCAGGCCGATCTTGACCGACTTGGCATTCGAGGCGACACGGCCATGGCAGGCGAGCGACAGTTCGGTCGCGCCACCCATGCAGGTGCCGTTGATGGCGGAGACCCACGGCTTGCCGCAGGTTTCGATCTTGCGCCACAGCCAGGTCATGCGGCCGACGGCGTCGAAGATCTTCTGAACTGCGGATGCCGGATCCTTGATGCGCTCGGCGGCGATCGTCTCGAACATGCCCTTGATCATGGTGAGATCGGCGCCGCCGGAGAAGGACGACTTGCCTGACGTGAAGACCACCCCCTTGATGCCGTCATCGGCAACGGTCTGGTCGAGGATCTTCTCGATCTCGTCCATCACTTCGACGGTGAAGACGTTCATCGACTTCTCGGGCATGTCCCAGGTGACCAGGGCGATGCCGTCTGCGTCGGTCTCGATGGTGAAGTTCTTGTAGGTCATGATGGGATTCCTCTTCCCTGAAATTCGATGTTGCGAGGAGCCTCCTCCTCACCCGGCCTCCGCTTCGCTCGGCCACCCTCTCCCCGAGGGGAGAGGAGGATTGGCCAGCGCTGCAGGGGCCCCTCTTCTCCCCAGCGGGGAGAAGGTGCCGGCAGGCGGATGAGGGGGCCTACCCCATCAAACGCGCTCGATTACCGTCGCCGTGCCCATGCCCGCACCAATGCAGAGCGTGACCAGCGCGGTGTTTAGATCGCGGCGTTCCAGCTCGTCCAGCACCGTGCCGAGGATCATCGCGCCGGTGGCGCCAAGCGGGTGGCCCATGGCGATCGCGCCGCCTGCGACGTTCATCTTCGAATGGTCGACCTCGAAATGCTGCATGAAGCGCAGGACGACGGCGGCGAAGGCTTCGTTGAGTTCGAACAGGTCGAAGTCGGAGATCTTCATGCCGGTGCGCTTCAGGAGCTTTTCCGTCACGTCAACAGGGCCGGTCAGCATGAGCGCCGGATCGGAACCGATATTGGTGAAGGCGCGGATGCGGGCGCGAGGCTTCAGGCCCATGGCCTCACCGCCAGCCTTGGAGCCGACGAGAACGGCGGCAGCACCATCAACGATGCCGGACGAGTTGCCGGCGTGGTGGATGTAGTTGATGCGCTCGATTTCCGGATGCGCCTGGATGGCAACGGCTTCGAAGCCGCCCATTTCGCCGGGCATCTGGAAGGACGGGTTGAGGCTTGCCAGCGACTGCATGTCGGTGCCGGGGCGCATGTGTTCGTCGCGGTCGAGGATGACGAGGCCGTTGCCGTCCTTTACCGGGATGACGGACTTGGCGAAGTTGCCGGCGGCCCAGGAGGCAGCGGCGCGCTTCTGGCTTTCGACGGCATAGGCGTCGACGTCGTCACGGGTGAAACCGTACTTCGTGGCGATCAGGTCGGCAGACACACCCTGCGGCATGAAATAGCCGGGGAAGTTCACCGAGGGGTCCATGTACCAGGCGCCGCCCGACATGCCCATGCCGACGCGGGACATGCTTTCGACGCCACCGGCAATCACGATGTCATCGGAGCCGGCCACGACCTTGCCGGCGGCGAGGTTGATCGCGTCGAGGCCTGAGGCGCAGAAGCGCGAGATCTGGATGCCGGGGGCGGCGAAGTCATAGCCGGCCTCGAAGGCAGCCGCCTTCGGGATTACGGCACCGGCCTCCATGACCGGGTCGACGCAGCCGAAGATGATGTCATCGACGGTCGAGGTATCCAAGCCGTTGCGGTCGCGCAGCGCTTCCAGCGTCCTGGCGGCCAGGCGGGGGGTCGGCACTTCGTGCAGCGATCCGTCCTTCTTGCCGCGCCCACGGGGCGTGCGCACGTGGTCGTAAATGAAGACTTCAGTCATCGTCTCTCTCCCTTGGGCGCACGGGGGCGCCTTGATCTTGACGGGGCGATGCCCCTCATCCCCGGCGCAACGCGTTGCGCCTGACCTGCCGGCACCTTCTCCCCGCAAGCAGGGAGAAGGAGGAACCCTCATAGGTCGCGAAGACCGTTTGCTACCCAGAGCCGCAGCGGCGGCTTCCCCCTTCCCCGCATGCGGGGAGAGGGTAGGGTGAGGGGCCAAAACTCAAAACGCTTCTGCGGCCATTTCCATCAGGCTGTCGGCGCCGGTTTCGATGCGAGCCTTGCGCAGGGCCGTCTCCGGCATGACCTTTTCCATGTAGAAACGGCCGGTCAACAGCTTGTTCTTATAGTAGTCGGCATCACCCGAACCGGCTTCCAGATTGGCGTTGGCGGCCTTGGCCATCTTCGCCCACATGTAGCCGAGCACGACGAGGCCGAAGAGGTGCATATAGTCGGTCGAGCCGGCGCCGGCATTGTCGGGTTTGGCCATTGCGTTCTGCATGAACCACATGGTCGAGGCCTGCAGGTCGTTGAGGCCCCTCTTCAGACCCTTGGTGAAGAAGGCCATCTTCTCGTCATTGCGATGCTCTTCGCAGAAATCACCGATTTCCTTGAACAGCGCCATGACGGCGCGGCCGCCATTGAGGCCGAGCTTGCGACCGACGAGGTCGAGCGCCTGGATGCCGTTGGCGCCTTCGTAGATCATCGCGATGCGGGCATCGCGGACATACTGGCTCATGCCCCATTCTTCGATATAGCCGTGGCCGCCATAGACCTGCTGGGCCATGACCGCGTGGTCGAAACCCTTGTCGGTCAGGACACCCTTGAGGATCGGCGTCATCAGGCCGAGCACGTCGTCGGCAAGCTGCTTTTCAGCGGCATCGCCCGAACGGTGCGCGATATCAGACTTCAGCGCCGTCCAGAGCGTGAAGGCGCGGCCAGCCTCGTTGAAGGACTTGATGGTCAGCAGGACACGACGAATGTCCGGGTGCACGATGATCGGATCGGCCTTCTTTTCCGGCGCCTTGACGCCGGAGAGAGAGCGGCCCTGGATGCGCTCGCGGGCATAGTTGGCGGCGTTCTGATAGGCGATTTCGGAGATCGACAGACCCTGCAGGCCGACGCCAAGACGGGCTTCGTTCATCATGACGAACATGGCCGCGAGGCCCTTGTTCTCGGCGCCGATCAGGTAGCCGGTCGCCTCGTCATAGTTCATCACGCAGGTGGCGTTGCCGTGAATGCCCATCTTGTGCTCGATCGCACCGCAGGAAACCGTGTTACGGCTGCCTACCGAACCGTCGTCGCCGACCATGAACTTCGGCACGATGAAGAGCGAGATGCCCTTTGTGCCCTCGGGCGCACCTTCGATGCGCGCCAGCACCAGGTGGATGATGTTGTCCGACATGTCGTGTTCGCCGGCCGAGATGAAGATCTTCTGGCCGGAAATCTTGTAGGAACCGTCGCCGTTCGGAACCGCCTTGGTGCGCAGCAGACCGAGATCGGTGCCGCAATGGGGCTCGGTCAGGTTCATGGTGCCGGTCCAGATGCCCTCGACCATCTTCGGCAGATACTTCTGCTTCTGCTCGTCGGAGCCGTGCTCCAGGATCGCGGCGATCGCGCCCTGGGTGAGGCCGGGATACATCATAAGCGCCATGTTGGCGGACGACATGTATTCGCCCACGGCCGAATGCAGCGTGTAGGGCAGGCCCTGACCGCCATACTCCGCCGGCACGGCCAGACCGAGCCAGCCGCCCTGACAGTAGGCGTCGTAAGCCTGCTTGAAACCCTTCGGCGTCTTGACCGAACCATCATCCGAACGAACGCAGCCTTCCTGGTCACCGGACAGGTTGAGCGGGAAAAGCTGCTCTTCAGCGAGCTTGGCGGCCTCGCCGACGATCGCTTCGATCATGTCGGGGGTCGCGTCTTCGAAGCCCGGCAGGTTGTTGTACCGCTCGAGACCAAGCACGTCGTTGAGAATGAAAAGCGTGTCGTTTACGGGGGCCTTGTAGACAGGCATCGGTCATCTTCCTCCAAAGACTTCGGTTCCGACGGATCGGACTGTTCTGGCTTATACAAATAATTGACGTGCGCGTAAACGTCAAAGTTTGTTGCCGCGGCATTTTTGCAGGGCCTATGGCCTGCTCCTCTTCCATCCAGAGCTTCTAACGAAGGGTACTTGTGCGGGGCATGACGCCGAAAGACAGCCCTGCGGTTTCATTAATTTTCGGCGAAGCTTAACGGCTTGTTTACCATGTTTCATGAAAGGTTGCGTTCGAAAGCTGGTGATCCATCCGCGATTCCGACACGCCTGCCTGCCGTAACGTCAGGTCACAATGTCGGGAACGAATTGGCTCACCCGGACGCATTCGGACGCAAGCGTCGTCCGGTATCATCGAGGCGAGCAGAACCATGAACGGATCGCGATCCCAGACCCAACGGCCCGGCAACCCATCCTCGCTGGATGCGTTGAGCCGCACGATCGAAGGGCTCGAGGCGCGAATCGAGGGGCTGATCGGCCAGCAGGCCGCCCGCAGCCGCGGGCTCGACGAATCCGTGCCTCGCGGTCTGCCCGGGCGGCGCGCCGACGATCCGGCACGCAGCGAACGCGACCAGCGTCCCGACCCCCTGGCCGAGATCCGCCAGCGCCAGCGCGCGCTCGAAGAAGGCCGATCCCGTGGTGGTGAACGCAGCCTCTACAGCCGAAGCGACGAGTCGCCAGCACGCGCACCGCTGCGCCAACCCTTGCCGCCGCTTGCCGATCCTCAGCCGACCTACCCGTCGCGTACCCCCACTGCGGTCGTGGCTCCTGCACGGGCAGGCCAGGACATTGCGGATGCCCTCAGCGGTCTTCGCCAGGACCTCAAGCAGGACATCACCGAAAGTCTGTCGCGCGAGATCGCCGGCCTGCGCAGCGAGATGCGCTCTATCCGCACGCTGGCGGAAGAAAACCGCCCGCAGGACGACATGCGCCAGGACATCGCTCGGCTCGCCGCGAGCCTGAAGCGGCTCGAAGACATCAAGGCTCCCGGAACCGACGGGCTGCAGCAGGACTTCCACGAACTCCGTTCACTGATGGACGGCCTCGCCCGCGAGGATTCCGTTCGTCGCATGGAGCGCCGCTGGGATGACGTGGAAGTTCGCCTCGACGGCCTCGACACGGGCGCCATGCGTGACGAGATCATCCGCATCGCTGACCGGCTGGACGACATAAAGTCCCAGCTTGGCGGTATGGGGGATACCCGGACCATCCGGGCCCTGGAAGAAAAGCTCGTCACCGTGGCAGCTGCGCTCGAGCATATCGGCGCACAGATCGACCCGAACGAGCGCATGGTCATGGAGCAGTTCGCCTCGCTCGACACGCGTCTCGACGAGATCACCCGGGCGATTGCCGCCGGCAGCCGCAACAGTGGCCCGGGCAATGACCCTGCCACATTCCACCGCCTGGAGGACCGGCTCTCTGGCCTCGCACGGCAGATCGAGACCCTGTCGGATCGCCGCGCGCCGCAGCACG
>CALSAF010000059.1:0-23766 GCA_943372805.1 Rhizobium sp. Q54 | reverse complement strand
ACAGGGTGATCTGTTTTTCATCGCGCCGACCCGCCGCCTGGCCGGTGACCACCTGCCAGAGCTCCGTCACGGGATAATCAGGCGCCATCTGCTGGATTTCACCTTCGATCCGAGTCTGCGGCGGATATTCGACGAATGTGTCGGCGCGCGATAGGATGTCGCGATGCAGTTCCGTCTTGCCGGGACAGTCGCCCCCGATTGCGTTGATATGCACGCCGGCCCCGACCATGTTGTCGGTCAGGATCGTCGCATACTGCTTGTCGGCGGTGCAGGTCGTGATGATCTGCGCGCCTTCGATCGCGGCTTGTGATGCCTCGCACGCGGTGACGTGCAGCCCTGAACCCGCAAGGTTGCGCCGGGTCTTCTCGGTTGCCTTGGGGTCAATGTCGAACAGTCGCACATGGGTGATCCCAAGCACTGCCTTCATGGCCAGCGCCTGGAACTCCGCCTGGGCGCCATTGCCGATCATCGCCATCGTGGTCGCTCCCCTTGGAGCAAGATGACGTGCCGCCATGGCTGATGTCGCGGCGGTTCGAAGGGCGGTCAGCAGCGTCATCTCGGTCAAGAGGACCGGATAGCCTGTGGAAACGTCGGCGAGCAGGCCGAAGGCTGTCACGGTCTGCAGGCCCTCCGCCATGTTCTTCGGATGGCCGTTGACGTATTTGAACGAATAGATCTCGCCGTCGGATGTGGGCATGAGTTCGATGACCCCCTCTCGCGAATGCGAGGCGATGCGCGGCGTCTTGTCGAACAGCTCCCAGCGCTTGAAATCGGCCTCGATGACATCGGTCAGTTCGGTGAGCACCCGTTCAATTCCGATATGATGCACGAGCCGCATCATGTTCTCGACGCTGACGAAGGGAACGAGGGCTTTTTCCGAAGGGGCTGGCGCTGTCATGATCCACCGGTTGAAAACGAGGCTGGACGAAGTCTAGCGGTGGTCCGGGTATGCCGAAACGGCGATAATCTGTCATTTTGCACGATCTTATGCGCAATTAGCTGCATCGTCATGCGCAAAGTGCGCAGGCGCAGCTTCAAAAAAAGCAGGGGCCAAAGCCCCTGCTGTCAAATCCCTCGAACGGACGAGGGCGGAGGATCACTTGAACTGTGCAGGCAGCCAGAGCGAAATCTCGGGAATGAATGTCACCATGAGCAGCACCGCGACGCAGGCTCCGAAGAATGGCCAGATGGTCTCCATTGCTTCCCGGATCGAGATTTTTCCGACGGCGCAGCCGACGAACAGTACGGTTCCGACCGGCGGGGTGATGAGACCTATGCCAGCATTCAGGATCATGATGACGCCGAAATGCACCGGATCGATGCCGAAGGCCTGGACGATTGGCAAGAAGACGGGCGTGGTGATGATGACCAGCGGGGCCATGTCCATGAACGTGCCGAGCACGAGAAGGGCAACGGTGATCAGCAGCAGAACCACCATCGGATTGTCCGACACCGACTTGACGACCTGAATCAGCGTCATCTGAACCTGAAGGAAGGACATCAGCCAGGCAAAGGCGGCTGCCATGCCGATCACCAGAAGCACCAGCGAGGTGGTTTTCACGGCGCCGAGGATCGCCTCGATAAAGCCGCTCCAGTCGAGTTCGCGGTACACCAGAACGGCGACCAGAAACGCATAGATGACGGCGATGCAGGAGCTCTCGGTGGCCGTGAAGACGCCGGAGCGGACACCGCCGAAGATGATGGCGATCAGCAACAGACCGGGCAGAGCCGCGAAGAAGAAGATCAGCAGCTTTCCGAAGCCCGGAAAGGGTTCGGCGGGGTAACCGCGCTTCCGCGCGACGACATAGGCCGTGATCATCAGCGCGATGGTCAGCAGAAGGCCCGGAATGATGCCGGCAGTGAACAGATCCGCGACAGACACGGTTCCTCCGGCCGAAATCGAATAAAGAATCATGTTGTGCGATGGCGGTATCAACAGGGCGATCAGCGCGGAACTGATCGTCACGTTGACGGCGTATCCGCGGTCGTAACCACGCGCCGCCATCTGCGGCACCATAAGGCCACCGATCGCCGAAGCGTCGGCGACGGCCGAACCTGAAATTCCGCCGAACAGCGTTGACGACACGATGTTCACCTGACCGAGACCGCCACGCATATGGCCGACGAAGCCGGATGCGAAACGCACCAGCCGGAAGGCGATGCCGCCACGCACCATCAGGTCGCCGGCGAAGATGAAGAACGGGATCGCCATCATGGCGAAGACATTCATCCCGGAGTTCAATTGCTGGAAGATAACGATCGGCGGAATGCCGATGTAGAGCACTGTGGCGAGCGAGGCGATCCCGAGGCAGAACGCGATCGGCATGCCGAGGACCATCAGGAAGGCAAACGTGCCGAAGAGAATTGTATAGGCCATCACAGTACCTCAGCCTGAGCATTTTCGCCGGCGACCGCTTCGACCTGGCCGATGAACGTATCAATGAAGCGTTCGAGCGCGAAAACGGCGATCAGAGCCCCGCCGACGATGAGAGGGATGAAATCGATCCCGCCTGGCCATCCGAGAACCGGAATGCGTGCCGTCCAGGTGCCCATGGCGAGCTGTGTGCCGTAGTAGGACATGGCGCCGCCGAAGATGCAGATCAGGCCAAGGCTGATGAGATCCATCAGGCGCTGGACGCTGGGCGGCATGTTGTGGCGCACGATATCGAGCCCCAGATGCACGCTTTCGCGGACGCCGACAGCTGCGCCGAGCAGGATGAACCAGGACATCAACTGCAGCGACAGAGGCTCCGACCAGCTGGGTGTGTCATTGAGTACGTAACGGCCGAACACCTGCCAGCCGATGATGATGGTCATCAGGACGACGCCGAGGCCGGCAAGATACAGGCAGGCGAGGCTCAGCCAGCTGAGGCCGGGGCGAATAGCCCGCATGAAACGCGACATGGATCCCTCCGAAATCCAGAAAATGAAAAGACCGGCCGCATCAGGATGCGGCCGGTCCGTGTGCTGCTTACTTGACGGCGCGAACGCGCTCGACGAGATCCTTCATCTTCGGGTCGGTCACGAACTTGTCGTAGACAGGCTGCATGGCAGCGACGAACTCGTCCTTGTTCGGGGTGATGATGTTGGCACCCGAGGCGCGGATCTTCTCTTCGGCAGCCTTTTCACGAGCCTGCCACAGCTCGCGCATCTTGCCGACCGACTCCTTCGCAGACTCCCGCAGGATCTTCTGATCTTCCGGCGTCAGCTTGTCCCAGGTGATCTTCGAGATTGCGAGGATTTCCGGGGTCAGGGAGTGTTCGGTGAGTGTATAGTTCTTGGCCACTTCGAAGTGACGCGAGGACTCGTAGGACGGCCAGTTGTTTTCGGCCGCGTCCACGACGCCGGTTTCGAGCGACGAGTAAACTTCGCCGAACGGCATCGGCGTCGGGTTGGCGCCGAAGGCCTCCATCATCGCGATCCAGAGATCGGACTGCTGGACGCGCACCTTCATGCCCTTCAGATCAGCAAGACTGTTGATTGGCGTCTTGGTTGAGTAGAAGGAGCGTGCGCCAGAATCGTAGAAGGCAAGCCCGATCAGGCCGTGCGGTTCGAAGGCGGCCAGGACTTCGTCACCGATTTCGCCGTCGACGACCTTGTGCATGTGCTCGGTGTCGCGGAACAGGAAGGGCAGGCCGAAGACCACGGTTTCGGGAACGAGGTTGTTGAACGGCGCGCTGTTGACGCGGTTCATGTCGATGACGCCGAAGCGGGTCTGCTCGATCGTGTCCTTTTCGGTGCCGAGCGCGGCGTTGTTCATCACCTGGATCTTGATGCGGCCATTGGTCTTTTGCGAGACCAGTTCACCCATGAACTTGACGGCATCGACCGTCGGATAGCCGTCCGGATGAATATCGGCGGAGCGCAGGGTGATTTCCTGGGCGAAGGCAGCACCTGCGCCGAGGGTGAGCCCCATGGCGAGGCTGAGCATTGCGGCAGTCTTCATTGGTCTTCCTCCTCTTTGATTGAACCGTCGAAACCTCCCGTTTCGGCGGATTGCAGTTCGGCTACCTGCCCCCTAAAGGCTTGATGCCGAAAAGTTCTTGCGGATTTTCCACGAGAGCGAGATGGCGGGCGGCCTCGTCGGGCAGCCAGCCGAGTACGGTGTCGGCGAGTGCCGCATCATCGGGATAATCGGCCTGCGTCCGCGCGAGGTTGTGCGGCCAGTTTGATCCCCAGACAATGCGTTCGGGCGCATGGGCGGCAATCGAGCGGGCAACGGCCGCGACGTCGGCAAAGTCCGGTCCGCCGGATTTCGATGATTCATAGGCGCCTGCAAACTTGAACCAGCAACGACCGCCGTCGATCAGCCGTTTCGTAGCCTTGACCTGCGGGCTGTCCGGTGTGACGCCACAGAAGAATTTGCCGTGGTGATCGAGAACCCAGCGAGATTTCAGTTTCGAGAGCCGCTCCTCGTAGTCGAGGATGTCGCTGCCATCGAACTGGATGGCGATCATCCAGTCGCGGCTGGCGGCGATCGCGTCCACTTCCTCAAGTTTGGTCAGATTGGCAGCGCCGCCCGGCAGGTTCATGATGCGGGCGCCGCGAACCCTTGCTGCCGAGAGCCGATCGAGTTCGGCTTCGCTGGTGCTGGCATCGACAGCGGCGATCCCCCAGGCGATGTCCCCGAACCATTCCAGGCATGCGACCAGATTGTCATTGTCCAATTGGTGCGCCATGCCCTGCGTGACGATCACGCGCTCGATCCCGATCCAGTCCATGAACTGGCGATATTGTTCGGGGGTCGGCAGATCGCCTGCCGGCAGTCCCGGACCGCCAGGCAGTGCCGGATAAGCCGGCAGATAGGCATGCATCTGGGTGTCGATCGCACCCTTTGGCAAGGTGATCTTTGGCTTGCGACCGGAAAGGGGGCGGATCAGGCTCATGCCTCGTCCTTCATCTTGAATTCCTGGAGGGCATCCCGGTTGATTTCAATGCCAAGGCCGGGACCGTGGGGAATGGCGACGATGCCATTCTCATGTTCGATCGGCGCCTGAAGCACCGCCTGCCGGAAGGGGTTGTCGGTGCGATCGAATTCCAGGATCGGCTCGATCGGATTGACGCGAACAGGATCCGGCACCATGGCCGCGATGAACTGCAGCGCGGCTGCGATGTGGACTGCCGTTCCCCAGACATGCGGCACGACGCGGACGCCATGCAGCGCGGCGAGATCCGCAACGCGCTTGGCCTCGCTGAACCCGCCGACGCCGGCGAGGTCGGGCTGCACGATGTCGATTGCCCGGGTCTCGATCGGCTCCTTCATGCCCCAGCGGCTGTGCCAGGTTTCGCCGCCCGCGACCGGGATCGGCTGTTTGGCCCGCACTTCGCGATAGGCGGCAAGCTGTTCGGGGACGACAGGCTCCTCGAACCAGTCGAGACCGTATTCCGCAGCCCGCCGTCCGAACTCGACGGCTTCCAGCACGCCATAGCCGTGATTGGCATCCGCCATCAGACGCATGTCCGAACCCGCCGCGTCGCGGGCAGCCTTGATCACGCGCAGATCTTCGTCGATGCCGAAGCCGACCTTGATCTTCGAGGCGTGGAAACCCTGCGAACGATAAAGCGCGATGTCATTCGCATTGTCTTCGACCCTGTCGACGCCGTCGCGCTTGAAACTGCCCGTGGCATAGGCCTTCACACTCTCGCGGAAGCGCCCACCGAGCAGCATCGAGACGGATGCGCCGAAATGCTTGCCTTTGATGTCCCAGAGAGCGATGTCGATGCCCGAGAGTGCCGTCAGCGTCAGGCCGCGCTGGCCCTGGTCGCGAAGAGCGTTGTAGAGAACCGCCCAGATCTTTTCTGTCTCCAGCGGATTCATGCCGACCAACCAGTTGCGATAAGCCGCAACCACCGCCGCATTCGGCCGTGCCGGGCCGAGGCATTCCCCCCAGCCCGTCAGTCCGTTGTCGCAGACGATCTCCACCAGCACATGCGCGCGTCGGTCAAAGCGCATCGACGCGCTCTGGAACGGCACTGTGAGCCTGTGCTCGAGAAGATGGGTGCGGACCTCTGCGATCTTCATGGCGGCGCGTCCTCTGCTCAGCGCTTCCAGGGGGCGATAAGCTTGGCCATCATCTCTTCCTCTTCGGCCGTCAGGTCGTCGAGGGGAGGGCGAACCTTGCCGGCTGCGAAACCCTGCAGACGTACGCCGGCCTTTACTGCAGAAACTGCATAGCCCTTCCGGCGGTTGCGGATCGCCATAAACGGATAGAAGAAATCCTTGAGAATTGTCTCGCAGCGCTCGCGCTCACCGGCGCGCAGCGCCTTGTAGAAGTCGACGGCGAGGCCTGGCACGAAGTTGAAGACCGCGGACGAATAGGTCGTGAAGCCGGCACCGAGATAGGCTTCCGCGAAGAGTTCTGCCGTTGGCATGCCGCCGAGATAGGTGAGACGATCGCCCATGGTCGCCGTGATTTGGCGCACCAGGCCGATATCGCCGGTGCCATCCTTGAAGCCGATCAGGTTGGGGCACTCGTCACACAGCCGCTGCAGGGTCTCGACGCTGAGGACCGAGTTGTCACGGTTATAGACCATGACACCGATGCCGACGGATTGGCAGATGCGCTTGACGTGCTGGTACATGCCCTCTTGCGGCGCGTCGATCAGATAGTGCGGCAGGAGCAGAATGCCATCGGCGCCAACCTTCTCGACGGACCGTGCAATCTCGATTGCGATGTCTGTGCCATAGCCGCAACCCGAGACGATCGCCGTCTTGCCGGCGGCTTCCTTGGCGGCAGCGACAATGCGAGGAACTTCCGATGGCGTCAGCGAGAAAAACTCACCCGTTCCGCCAGCTGCAAACAGCACCGGCGCATCGAACCCGGACAGCCACTCAACATGCTCTGCATAGCTGTCAGACTTGAAATTTCCCTCGTCGTCAAAATGCGTGACAGGGAAGGAGAGCAGGCCGGCGCCGAGCGCGACCTTTATTTCTTGCGGCGTCATATTCGAATGTCCTCTCTTGGCCTCCTCCGGCCAAGTTGTCATACGTATTATCGACGCCTATGTCAAATGTTATCGTACAGGTTGGCGTTGCTCCCGCAGCAGGGCGCGGTAGCGGGCCTGGCTGCCACGGAGATGGCGGCGCATCGCGTCGCGCGCTGCGTCTTCGTCACCTTGGGAAATCGCCTCGACGATGTCGGAATGCTCGGCATCGATCAGCCGCAAGTAGGCCGACTGATCGTCCTCGTTCTCCTCATCGCGGAGCGCCGCGCGCGGGATCACGTTCTTGCCGATCATGGCCAGGAACTCGCGGAAGCGGGGATTGTTGGTCGCCTCGGCGATCGCGAGATGCAGGGCGAAATCCGCATCTGTGGTCGATTGTCCGGCCTCAAGACAGGCGCGTACCGCATAGTGGCGCTCCAGGATGACCTCTTCCTGCGCCGGTGACCTGCGAAGGGCCGCAAGACCTGCCGCTTCGACTTCCACGGCGGTCCGAAGTTCCAAGAGTTCGATCATGGAGGAGACGCGCGCGGGATCTATGCTGCCGATCAGGAGTGGTGCGGGTGCCGGTTCCTGTGGTGACAACACGAAGACGCCTGCCCCTTGGCGGGCCTCGACCAGCCGGTCGGCCCGAAGCGAGGCGATCGCTTCACGCACGACGGTGCGTGACACGCCGTGAGCCTCCGACAGCTGCGCTTCGCTTGGCAGCTTGCTGCCGGGCGGAAACTGGCCGGCGCCGATGGCCTTTCTCAGTGTGTCGCCGAGCTTCTGCACGAGCGTTCCCGAGCCTGCTTCGTTCCTTGCCTGCAATGCCATGCTTCGCTCCCCGCCGTGTTCATCCCGGCCGGACATGCTGAGACCCGGTGTCCGAATTTGCAAGTCCGTCCAGCGACAGGTTTACGATATTGACCGCCTCGGGGCAACCTGTATGATAAGTTGACAATTCATATCAGGGAGGACGGCGTGAAGAGACTATTGCTGACGGGGGCGGCTGGAGGTTTGGGCAGCGCGATGCGCGGACGGCTCAAGGGACTGGCGGAGATCGTCAGGGTTTCGGATATCGTTGAACTCGGCGCGGCCGCAGCCCATGAAGAGGTTGTGGTGTGTGATCTCGGGGACCGGGCTGCTGTGGATCGTCTGGTCGAGGGCTGCGACGGGATCATTCATCTGGGAGGGATCTCCGTCGAGGACAAGTTCTCGAAGATCATGAATGCCAATCTGCTCGGCCTCTACAATCTCTATGAGGCGGCAAGGGCGAACGGGATGCCGCGCATATTGTTCGCTAGCTCCAATCACACGATCGGCTTTTATCATCAGGACGATTATCTCGACCATGCCGCGCCTTTGAGGCCGGATGGGCTCTACGGGGTATCCAAATGCTTCGGCGAGGCGCTGGCCCGGATGTATTTTGAAAAATTTGGCCAGGAGACGGCGCTGGTGCGCATCGGCAGCTGCATGGAGAGGCCGAAGAACCACCGGATGCTCTCCACCTGGATGAGCTATGACGACTTCCTGTCGATGATAACCTGCATCTTCCGGGTCCCACGCCTCGGCTGCCCCGTGATCTGGGGGTGCTCCAACAATGACACACGCTGGTGGGACAATTCCCACGTTTCCTATCTGGGATGGCATCCCCAGGACAATGCCGAGCTCTTCCGGGCGGAAATCGACGCTACGGTTGCCAGACCTCAGCCGGACGATGCCATCGCGATCTATCAGGGTGGCCCCTTCGTCAACGATCCGATCTTCTCCGAAGACTGAAGTGTAACGCCTCGGTCAAAGAATAGAGCCGGGCTCCTGACGGGAGCCCGGCTTTCGCATGCCTTGCGCGTCGAGCCTCTAATCTTTGCAGCGCGCGCGGCACGGCCTTTCCAGGCGAGCGGTCACACGTCGCGGAGTGGTTGGTTCGAGATCGCTAAATTTTGAGTAAATTACCGAAATAAAAGGCTTTTTCGGCCCGGAATTAACTTCTTTTTCAATAATGGTCGCTGCAAGCATAACCGGTTATATCTTCAGGGTTAAGAAAGCGTTGCGCCTGCCCCCTAACCGCGATTTAACTGCGATCAACTTGTTAAGGGGTGAGTTACCATGTCCATCGAAGATCCGCGCCTGTCCAGCATCGACAATACTTCCGCAGCCGACGATTTCGACTCTGCGGTCGAGCAGCATCTGGGTTTCGTCAGCGAGAGCGTAGACGGCATCGAAGTCGCACAGGCCGAAACGCCTGATGCCGGTCGCACCGATCGGCTTCCCGTTCAGACGGCGGCGGCCACAATTCCGGCCGAGGTCGCTCCCGACCAGAACAATGTCGTTACGTTGCCGGCTGGCATCGAGCTCGACAACCTCGAATTCCGCGTCGACGGCGCAAACCTCGTGCTCGTCCTCGCCGACGGCACCGAAGTGGTTGTCCTCGGCGGCGCAGCCAACATCCCGACCTTCGTGATCGGTGATGTCGAGCTGCCGCAGGTCGCCCTCTTCGCCGCCCTTGAGGGCAGCAACATCAACGTCGCGGCTGGTCCCGACGGCAACTTCTCGGCCCAGGCCGGTTCGCCGAGCAATGGCGGTGACTTCAACGACGATCCCTTCGGTCCGCCGCCGGCAGACCTGGCGCTGGCCGATCTCCTTGGCGACACGGCTTTCGGCGACGAGCTGCGCACCGGCACTGTGGAGGGTGATGACGGTGAGCCGTCCATCCCGTTCCCGCTGGGTGAATCCTTCATCTACGACGAGGCCGTCATCGCCGGTGGCGAAGGCCTGAAGATCATCACCGGTACGCTGCCCTTCGATCCGGGTCCGGATTTCGGCACGATCTCGGGTATCGGCTTTGCAGGTGCTGGCAACGTCGATGAAGAGGGCCTTGGTCCGCAGACGCTTCCGGGCTTCACTTCTGGTGGCCGCCCGATCACGGTCACCAGCTTCCCGGCGCCGACCGATGGCGCCGACCTCGATTTCCTGGCGCTCGAAGGCCGCGATTCGGAAGGCAATCTCGTCTTCACGATCACCATCACCAACCGCATCACCGGTGACTTCACTTTCGAGCTGGTCGGCAAGCTCGAGCATCCGGATGCCGGCGCGGATGGCGCCCAGGACGACATGCAGGATCTGCTGCGCCTCGGCTTCACCTACACGGTGACCGACCTCGATGGCGACAGCGTGACCGGTTCGTTCAACATCGATGTTATGGATGATGCGCCGACGATCGGTGCGCCGGTTGACGGTTCTGTTGATGAAGATGATCTCTTCAGCAAGTTTGACGATTGGATTCCTGAGGCGCGTGTTGCCGTTCTTGCTGACGGTCCTTCGGATGGCGATTCGGATTATCCGATGCCGTTCTCCTATCCCACGGCCACGGGCTCGCTTGCCATCCGTTGGGGTGCCGACGACGACCTGAAGAGCGAAACGCTGGATGAAGAAGGTCAGGCAACCGGTGATGATCCGGTCGGTCGCACTCTGGGCTTCACCGGCCTGAACACCGAATCGACCTCTGAAGAGATCCAGGCTGCGATTCCGGACCTGGCGAATCTCACCTCGGATGGCTTCCCGCTGTCTTATCGCATCGAGTATACCCGCGATGCAGGCGGCAACTGGAATGGCGGCTATCGTCTGATCGCCTTCAAGGACAACGGATACGACGGTGACGATGGTGAGGTGCAGTACAAGGCTGCTGCCCTTGCCGACAATGGCGAAGATTTCTTGGACGAGCCGAGATACCCGATCTACAAGGGTGAAGACGAAACCGTCTTCACGATCACTCTCGACCCGACGACCGCCACTGGCACCTACACGTTCCAGCTGATCGGCAATCTCGATCACTATACGGGTCGTGAACCTGTTGAGGAATACGTCGATCAGTCGGACGAAGGCTCGCGTTTCGTCAAGCTTGACTCCGATCTGGTTGAGGTAGACGAACTCTTCCTCGATATTCCCTTCACGGCAACCGATTCCGACGGCGACAGCGTTGATGGAACCGTAACCGTTAACGTCGTGGACGACGAGCCGGTTCTGATCGATGATCGCACGGTCACAGCCACCATCGATGAAGACGATATCGACACCGCGGGCTCTGTTGGGACCAGCCCGAACGACGGCAATGCCGACGGCTCCTACACCGGACCCTGGTGGAGCAATACATCGGGCCCTGCGACCGTTTCGGGTTACCTCAACAGCCTCGTCGATTTTGGTGCGGATAACCGCTACACGCATTTCTCGATCACTGATGACGGCGCTGCGCTGCAGACCCTGGTTAACCTCAACCTGACGTCTAAGGGGGAGGAAATCTCCTACGAGGTTCGTTTCGGAACGCTTTACGCCTATGTAAACAATGATGAGACGGGCGCGGGTTATGGCGAGGGCGATCGCCTTGTCTTCTCTCTGAATGTCTATTCCTACGGCGAATACAAGTTCGAGCTCTACGACCAGCTCGACCATGACCTGGGTGCCGATCAGAACAACGGCCTGCAGGGCAGCGATGCCACTGCCATCAATTTCGGCGCGATTGTCAAAGCGACCGACTTCGACGGCGACAGCGTGTCGCTCGACGGTGCCTTCTCGATCACGGTTACCGATGACGTTCCGGAACTGAGTGGCGCCAAGGAAGTCCGTATCGTCGACGAAGACGACATCTCCACCATGGCGGATGGTCTTCCCGGCGGTTCTCTCGGCACCTCTCCGGAGGACAACAACACGGTTGATGGCTCCTACACCGGCAGCCCGAGCAGCAACACGACCGGTCCGGCCTTCATCTCCGGTTCGCTCTCCAACCTGATCAAGGGCGGCGCTGACGACACCGTCAAGTTCACCTTCATCAATGAAGTCGAGGTTCGTGCTGCACTGACCTCGCTTGGCCTGACGTCGAAGGGCGGAACGCTGAGCTTCGACCTTCAGGGCAAGGTTCTCTACGGTTTCGTGGATGCCGATCTGGCTGTTGCCCAGTTCTACCAGCCGGCAAACGGTGACCGTCCGGTCTTCAAGTTGACGCTGAACGAGAACGGCTCGTATGAGTTCGAACTCCTCGACCAGCTCGACCATGACCTGGGTGCCGGTCAGAACACCGGCCTGCAGGGCAGCGACGCCAACGCGATCGACTTCGGCGCCGTGATCCAGGCGACCGACTTCGACGGCGACAGCCTCTCGCTCAAGGGCGCTTTCTCGATCACGGTCACCGATGACGCTCCGGAACTGAGCGGCAAGACGGAGGCCCGCATCGTCGACGAAGACGACATCTCCACCATGGCGGATGGTCTTCCCGGCGGTTCTCTCGGCACCTCTCCGGAGGACAACAACACGGTTGATGGCTCCTACACTGGCAGCCCGAGCAGCAACACGACAGGTCCGGCTTTCATCTCCGGTTCGCTCTCCAACCTGATCAAGGGTGGGGCTGACGACACCGTGAAGTTCACCTTCATCGATGAAGTCGCGGTTCGTGCTGCACTGACCTCGCTTGGTCTGACGTCGAAGGGCGGAAACCTGAGCTTCGACCTCCAGGGCAAGGTTCTCTACGGTTTCGTGGATGCCGATCTGGCTGTTGCCCAGTTCTACCAGCCGGCAAACGGCGACCGCCCGGTCTTCAAGCTGACGCTGAACGAGAACGGCTCGTATGAGTTCGAACTCCTCGACCAGCTCGACCATGATCTGGGCGGCGGTCAGAACACCGGTCTGCAGGGCAGCGACGCTAACGCGATCAACTTCGGCGCCGTGATCCAGGCGACAGATCACGACGGCGACAGCGTCTCGCTGAACAACGCCTTCTCGATCACGATCACCGACGATGTTCCGGTCCTGAGCGGCACCAAGGAAAATCGCACGGTCGATGAGGACGATATCGCCACCTCGCAGTCGACCGGCACCTCGCCCGACGACGACAACACGGTTGATGGCTCCTACACCGGCAACCCGATCAGCAACCCGACGGGTCCGGCCTTCATCTCCGGTTCGCTCGGCAACCTGATCAAGGGTGGCGCTGACGACACCGTCAAGTTCTCCTTCATCGACGAAGCCGTGCTTCGCCAGTCTCTGGCTGGTCTCGGCATGAGCTCGAAGGGTGAAGTGCTGAGCTTCGACCTTCAGGGCAACGTGCTCTACGGCTTCGCCAATGTCGGTGGTCCGTCGGGTGTCAGCTTCGACCCGCAGCTGGGCGACCGTCCGGTCTTCAAGCTGACGCTGAACGAGAACGGTTCCTATACATTCGAACTCATCGACCAGCTCGACCATGACCTGGGTGCTGGCCAGAACACCGGCCTGCAGGGCAGCGACGCCAACGCGATCAACTTCGGCGCCGTGATCCAGGCGACAGATCACGACGGCGACAGCGTCTCGCTGAACAACGCCTTCTCGATCACGATCACCGACGATGTACCGGTCCTCAGCGGCACCAAGGAAAATCGCCTGGTCGACGAGGATGACATCAAGACCAGCCAGTCGACGGGCACAAACCCGACTGATGGCAATGGTGATGGCTCGTGGACCGGTGGCCCCGGCCAGAATGGCAATGGTCCGGCCTTCATCGACGGCTCGCTGGCCAACCTGATCAAGGGTGGTGCAGACGATCGGGTGAAGTTCTCCTTCATCGATGAAAGCGCGGCCCGCGCGGCCCTCGACAATCTCGGCCTTTCGTCAAAGGGCGCCGAGCTGAGCTACGACATCCGTGACGGTGTTCTCTATGCATTCGACAATGCTGGCCCCTTCAAGGGTGAAAGCTTCGATGCCGACAATGGCGATCGTCTCGTCTTCAAGCTGACGCTGAATGACAACGGTTCCTACACGTTCGAACTGGTTGACCAGCTCGACCATGACCTCGGCAAGGGGCAGAACACCGATCTGCAGGACGACTTCTGGTACAAGGATGTCGAGGCCATCGACTTCGGCTCGATCATCAAGGCAACCGATTTTGACGGCGACAGCGTATCGCTGGGTGGTGCCTTCTCGATCACGATCCGCGACGACGTTCCGGAACTGAGCGGTTCCAAGGAAACCCGGATCGTCGACGAAGACGATATCCGTACCCTCCAGTCCACGGGCAACAATCCGAACGACGGCGATGCAGACGGTTCCTTCACCGGCAATCCGATTGGCAACAATGCGGGCCCGGCCTTCGTTTCCGGCTCCTTGGCCAACCTGATCAAGGGCGGTGCCGACGATACGGTCAAGTTCTCCTTCATCAGCGAAACGGCTGCGGTTTCCACTCTTGCAGCCCTCGGCCTATCGTCGAAGGGTGCAGAACTCAGCTACGACATCCAGGGCAAGACGCTTTTTGCCTATGACAATGATGCCGGCAACTCTGGTTATGGCCACGGCGACCGCCTTGTCTTCAAGCTGACGCTGGAAGACAACGGTTCCTACACGTTCGAACTCGTTGATCAGCTCGATCACGATCGCCCGAAGTTTGGCCGCGATGAGAACACCGACCTCCAGGATGACGTGCTTGGTGATGTCGAAGCCATCGACTTCGGCTCGATCATCAAGGCAACCGATTTCGACGGCGACAGCGTGGTGCTGACAAACGCCTTCTCGATCACGATCCGCGACGACGTTCCGGAGCTGAGCGGGAAGACGGACGCGCGCATCGTTGACGAAGATGATATCAAGACCAGCCAGTCGACGGGCACGAGCCCGGCAGACTTCGACGCTGACGGTTCCTGGACCGGTGGCCCGGGCCAGGGTGGCAATGGGCCGGCCTTCATCGATGGTTCGCTGGCCTGCCTGGTGAAGGGTGGCGCTGATGATACGATCAAGTTCTCCTTCATCGATGAAACTGTGGCTCGCATTGCACTCTCTGCGCTTGGTCTGAAGTCGCAGGGTGAAGCCCTGAGCTACCAGATCCAGGGCAACTCGCTCATCGCCTATGACAACAATGGCGGCCCCGGCTATGGCCAGGGCGACCGTCTCGTCTTCAAGCTGACGCTTAACCAGAACGGCGACTACACGTTCGAACTGGCCGACCAGCTCGATCACGACCGTCCTGCCTTTGGCGCCGACGAAAACTACGACCTGCAGGACGGCCTCTGGTTTGCTGACATTGCGGCGATCAACTTCGGTGCGCTGATCAAGGCCACCGACAATGATGGCGACAGCATCTCGCTGAACGGCGTCTTTGAGATCAAGATCCGCGACGACGTTCCGGAAGCCTCGATCGTGACCGACCAGACCGTCACCATCGACGAGACCAACGGCAACCAGAACAGCGACACCACCGATCAGGCCGTCGCTGCCGTGTTTGCAGGTGTCTCCAATCCGGCATCTGACCTCGACATGCAGCAGTCGCCGATCTTTGCTAAGGCCGATGTGATCGACACGACCTTCAAGTCGGGTACCGACGAAGGCGTGACGACGACCCTGGCACTGCGCATCGACAACGCCGCCTCCGGTCTCCAGACCACTGCCGGCCAGGACATCACGCTCTACCTCGAGAACGGTCTCGTGGTCGGTCGTGTCGGTGGCCCGCAGGGTCAGGCCGCCTTCGCGATCGCGATTGACGCCGACGGCAATGTCTCTGTCGCACAGTACGCGTCGCTCAAGCACCCCGACACGACCGCTGCAGATGAAGGCATCGATCTGACCGGCAAGCTGTCGGCAGTCTTCACCGTCAAGGATTTCGATGGTGATGTCGTCACCAAGTCGGTGTCGATCGGCAACAAGATCGCCTTCGAAGACGATGCTCCGGTTGCGACAGGTGAACAGGCATCGGTCCGCGAAGCCGATCCGGCATCCGGTGGCAACCTCGTGTTCGCCTTCGACGTTTCGGGCAGCATGAGAGACCGCATCGGCGGCCCCGGCGGCGATACCCGCCTTCAGGTGGCAAAGGACGCCGCGATCAATCTGATCAACGCGACCAATGCAGGCTTGGTGCTGATCGTGACCTTCGCCGGCTCGGCTTCCGCCTCGCAGTGGATGACCAAGGAAGACGCTCTGGACTTTATCCAGAACGATATCCCCAACCCCAACGGTGGCACTGATTACGACGACGCGATCGACGCCATCAAGGATGTCACGCCACCGAGCGCTCCGACCTCAGTCTACTTCTTCTCCGATGGCGAGGTCACGGGCACCGACAAGCTCACCGGCCAGGATCGCCAGCAGTGGGAAGCTTATCTCAACCAGAACGACATGAAGTCTTATGCCGTCGGCGTCGGCAACGACATCGACTCCCAGGATGAAGACCTGCGGGATGTTGCATGGCCGGGTGAGCCGATCCTGATCACTTCGCCGACCGATCCGATCCTGCTCGCCACGGTCGTCGCTCCGGTGCCGACCACGGCTTCGGGCAATGTGCTCGAGAATGACAGCTTCGGTGCTGATGGCGTACGTATCCAGTCGATCACGATCGGTGGAGTCACATACACCTGGGATGGCAACGCGACCATCACCAAGTCGGGCTCCGAAACCGGCGAGATCCGTGGCTTCAGCATGACCGTTGCCAGCCCGCTGGGTGGCTCGTTTACCTTCGACTTCAAGACGGGTGCCTGGAGCTATGCCGCTCCGTCCGAACTGGTGATCAACTCCTCCGAAAGCTTCAACTATATCCTGGTTGACGGTGACGGTGACACGACGCAGGCCGCGCTGACGATCAACCTCGAAGCCGTCAACGATGCCCCCGTGAATACCGTTCCGTCGTCGCTCACCGTCGCTGAAGACGTTGAGCTTGCGATCACCGGTCTTCAGGTGGGCGATGTCGACGCCAATGGCGGCAACCTCACGGTCAAACTCGAAGTGGAAGACGGCAAGCTGACGCTCGCCACCTCCGACGGCGTGACCGTTGCTGGTAACAACTCCGACACGGTCACGCTGACCGGTTCGGTCTCGGCGATCAATGCGGCGCTTGCCGGCCTGAAGTACAAGGGTGACCTCAACTTCAACGGTGCCGACCAGCTCAAGATCACCACGACCGACAACGGCAACAGCGGTGTTGGCGGTGCCAAGACAGACACGGACACGGTCAATATCACCGTGACGCCGGTGAATGATGCGCCGCTTCTGTCGCCGGAAACCCGGACGATCGAGTTCACCGAAAACGGCAACGGTCGTTATCTGTTCAGCAACGTCAATGTCAGCGACGTCGACAAACCGTCGAACTTCAACGGCGGAACCATTGAGATCTCGCTGGGCAACACCGCAGTTGCAGGAGACCAGATCTTCAGTGACGGCTGGTCGCGCGTCAGCGGCGGTAATGTCCAGATCGCGACCTTCGGCGGCTGGGTGACCATTGGCACGCTGGTGTCCGGTGGCCTGGGTGGCACCTCGATCAAGATCAACCTGACGTCGGGTGCTACGGAAGATCGTGTCGAGTTCTTCCTCGAGACGATCGCCTACAAGTCGACATCCGAGAACCCGACCGATGCCGACCGCACCGTGACGGTGACCTTCAGCGACGGTGGCAACACCGGAGCGGGTGGTTCGCAGTCCGATACCTCGATGATCACCGTGAAGGTGAACCCGGTCAATGATGCGCCTGTCGTTGCCAACGCCATCGCCGACCAGAGCATCCAGGAAGAGGGAACAGTGAACTTCACAGTTCCTGCGAACGCCTTCACCGATGTTGACTCGGCACCGCTGAGCTACACTGCCACGCTCGTCAACGGCAATGCGCTTCCGTCCTGGCTGACGTTCAACGCTGCCACTCGGACGTTCAGCGGTACTGCGCCACTGGATTACAACGGCGCCATTGACGTGAAGGTTACGGCATCCGACGGTTCGCTGAGCGTATCGGACACGTTCAAGCTGACTGTCACCCCGGTGAACGACGCACCTGTCGTTGCCAACGCCATAGCCGACCAGAGCATCCAGGAAGAAGGCACCGTCAACTTCACGGTTCCGGCGAACGCCTTCACAGACGTTGACTCGGCACCGCTGAGCTACACGGCAACGCTCGACAACGGCAATGCGCTTCCGTCCTGGCTGACGTTCAATGCTGCCACCCGGACGTTCAGCGGTACTGCGCCTCTGAACTACAACGGCGCCATTGACGTGAAGGTCACGGCTTCGGATGGTTCGCTCAGCGTATCCGACACGTTCAAGCTGACGGTTAACCCGGTCAACGACGCACCTGTCCTATCCGACGTCGGTGGAACGCTCGCTTACACTGAAGGAGACGGTGGAAAAGTCGTCGATGGTTCGATCACGATCACAGACATCGATGATGCGAATATCGAAGGCGCTACCGTCAAGATCACGGGCAATTTTGCCAGCGGTCAGGACGTGCTTCTGTTCACGAACCAGAACGGCATCAGCGGTAGCTACGATGCATCCAACGGTACCCTGACGCTGTCGGGCGCCTCCTCGAAGGCCAATTACGAACTGGCTCTTGAGAGCATCCGGTACCAGAACACGTCTGATAACCCGTCTTCTGCAGCCCGTACGATCAGCTTCTCGGTGACCGATGGCGAGGCGACGAGCAATATCGGGACGGTCTCCGTTTCTGTTACGCCGACGGCGGGCAAGATCGAGGGTGACGAGTTCGACAACACACTCTCTGGCACGACCGGCAATGATACGATCCTGGGTTACGAGGGTGATGATGATATCTCCGGTGGTCACGGGAATGACATCTTGGCCGGTGGTCTGGGTTGGGACACGGTCTCAGGTGGCAACGGAAGTGACACCTTCATTCTGGATGGCAGTTCGCTGGCGTACGATGTGATCACCGACTTTGTGAGCGCGGCTGACATCCTGAATTTCATCAACTTCAGCCTCGCAAATCATTCTGGCACTGGGGCGATCAACTCGGTCGTCACGATCAACGGCAATGGCAACCTTGGTAACAACAGCAACGACACAAGTATCGCTGGTGCGGACTTGGTTGTTCTGAATGTAAATGCGCAAGACGCGAACACCGCGTCTGAAGTTAACGGGATACTTGACGGTCAGAGGGGAACGTTCAGCGGTGGCGTTTTTGTGCTTGCATATGCTCAGTACAACGGCGCAAACAGAGTTGCGTTGTACTACGATGGCGACGCAGATGGCACTTTCACTGGCGCCAGACTCGTCGCGATCTTCCCGAACTACAATAGCGTCACAACCAATGGCGTGCCGAACATCGCAGCGGACTTTGCGTCAATTTCGAACATCGCCGACCCGATCATCCTTGACCTCGACAAGAACGGCTTCGCCTTCTCGTCGATCGACAACGGTGTCACGTTCGACATCGATGCCGATGGCAAGGCGGACCGGATCGCCTGGACCAGCGACGATGGCATCCTCGCCTACGACGTTGACGGTAATGGCCTGATCGACAATGGCTCGGAAATCTTCACGCCAGACTTCAACGGCGGGAAGTTTGCCAGCGGCGTGGCGGCTCTCGCCTCGCTCGACAGCAATGGCGACGGCAAGATCGATGCCAGCGACGAGGCCTTCTCGAAGCTGCAGATCTGGGTCGATGCCGACAATGACGGCGTCAGCGACGAGGGCGAGCTCTCCAGCCTCTCCGGCCATGTTGCCAGCATCTCGCTGACAACAGACCAGACGGGTGGCACGGAAGACGACCAGACGATCTTCGCCGAGGGTGAATTCACCTTCGCCGATGGCTCGACCGGCAACTTCGTCGAAGTCGGTTTCGACACGATCTTCGGTTCGGATCTCACTGATGGCCTGACCGTCATCGGCACAGACGGGGACGACGTGCTGCATGGCGGCATGGGCCAGGTGGTCATGACCGGCGGTGCCGGCGCCGACACCTTCGTCTTCGACGGAACCGCGCTCGATGAGCTCGACGTTGCCGACGTCATCACCGACTTCAACTCGGATGAAGGTGATGTGCTCGACGTGACGGCGCTGCTCGACAGCCTGCTCGGCGAGCAGGCGACTGCCGAAACCGCAGCCTCGCATCTGCGGGCCACGGTCGAGGACGGCAACACCACTGTCAGCGTCCAGACGGCTACCGACACCTGGAAGGACGTCGTGACGCTGCAGGGCCATACGGAAAGCGTGAAGATCCTGTTCGACGACAAGCACGCCGTTACTGTCTCGCACGACTGAAACCCAAGCGGTTCTTGAATGAAAGAAAGGGCGCCACTACGGCGCCCTTTCTGCTTTGATTTCTTCGGGCTCGGGTTTACTTGACGCTCGGGACGGAAGACTCACTTGCCCGGATCAGGCTGCTGGCGGGCGACTCGCGCGGGGGCGTTTCGACTTCTGTTGCGCCCGGGAGACACTTCGGCAGGAACTTCAGTCTTTCTTTGCGAAATCATGCCAAAACTTGCTGAAGGGTTAATGGCCGGGCTCGCAAAAGCTTTTGCCTGAATCGGATAATATTGCAGATGTTAGCGCTATGATTCCTGGTTGTTGGTAGAATGTTTCCATATATCCGGCGTTTCTGGCCGTTTTATTTCAACAGATCAAAATTGGGTGCATCTTTTGGACGGGTCGATTGGACTTCCCACCGGCAGCCGCACCGGTATATAAGTTTGCCCAAGGAAGATTTGGGTAGGGGCACTCCGTTGTTGACCAAAAAGACTTTATTCGCGGCCTTGTACACCTCGGCAGCCTTCGCCATTGCGTCCTGGACACCTGCGAGCGCCATGTCGCTGCAGGAGGCCATCCAGAAGGCGCTGACCACCAATCCGCAGATCTCGCAGGCGGTCGAGAACCGCGAGGCGGTAGAGTTCGAGCTGCGCCAGGCGCGCGGTCTCTATCTGCCGTCGGTCGATCTCGAGGCGAGCGTGGGAAAGCGCCGGCTCTCGAACGAGAGCACGGGAACGCTGACGCAGGACTACGAGACTTTTAACTCCTCGGAAGTCGGCCTGACGGTGACGCAGCGCCTGCTCGACGGTGGTGGCCGTCGTGCGCAGGTCGATCAGCAGGCTTCGCGCGTCGATGGCGCATCCTTCCGGGTGCTGGAGCGGTCCGAGACGGTCGCCCTGCAGGTGGTGCAGGATTATCTCGAATACATTCTCCAGGCGAAGATCGTTGGCGTCGCCAAGCAGAATGTCGACTTCCACAATGGTATCCTCGGCGACATCAACCAGGGCATTTCCGGTGGTGCGTTGACCGAAGTCGACGCATTGCAGGGCCGTGAGCGCCTTGAGGCTGCACGCGCTCGTCTGCGTGAGGCACAGGAAGAGCTGGAGCTGACCAAGATCCGCTTCCTCAAGACCGTCGGCGAACCGATCACGAACGCCAAGGTTCCGGCTTCTGTTGGCAAGTTCATTCCGCGCACGCTGCAGGATGCCATCGCGGCAGCCAAGAGCAGCAATCCGCGCATCTATTCGGCCCGCGCCGACATCGACGCTGCTGATGCGGCCGTGCGTGCGGCTCGTTCGAACTATGCGCCGACCGTCGATCTCGAAGGTCGCGCCAGCGTCGGCAATGATGTCAGCGGCAGCCAGGGCAACACGAACGACGTTCAGGTTCGTCTCGTCGCCCGCTGGAACCTCTATCGGGGTGGTATCGACCAGGCCCGCGAGCAGGAGCAGATCCGTCGCGCCAGCGAGCAGCGTTACGCATCCGACCAGGTTCATCGCGAGCTGGAAGAGTCCGTGCGTTCTGCCTGGAACGAGCGCAGCAGCCGCGGCGAACTCTCGCAGATCCTGAACTCGCAATCGTCGCAGAACGCCCAGCTCGTTTCGTCGTACAGCGAGCAGTTCAAGATCGGTCAGCGTTCGCTGCTCGACGTTCTCGATGCGCAGAATACGCGCTTCAACACCAGCATCGTCGCAGAGACGGCCCGCGTTGCGGCCCTGTTTGCGGAATACAAGATCCTGGCGGCGTCGGGTTCGCTGCTGAAGACGATGAACGTCAAGGCAGTCGGGCAGACTGACGCTTATGCACGCAACGAGTTCTCCGTGAAGACGACCCCGAACGGGGCCTATGTCGAGCGGGATCCGCGGCAAAAGGCGGGAATTCCGATGGACCTCCTGGCGCCGCTCCAGTAAACGACCATCCGATAGGATGACATGTTAAATTCGTTGATCGAACCGGCGGGCCCTCGTGCCCGCCTGAGCTTTCGTGCATCCTTCAAGGCTGTTGCCGCGTTTTATGGCCGGCCCAGCTCCGACACCGTGTTGTTCTCCGGTCTGCCGGATGAAATCGTCGAGTCTCTTGAGCTCGACGACGTGGAGCATGTTGCCGAACGTATCGGACTTCAGGTCATACGCGTCGCCGAGCGGGCCATTCGCGAGAACGACTTCGACTGTCCGGCGATCGTCGTCCTGAAGGATGGCGGCACACTGCCGCTGCTCGAGGTTAGCGATGACGGCGTCTATACGCTCGACATTCGCGAGGGAACGGCGGCCGTGCGGCTGAGCCATCAGGAACTGCTGGCGCTGGGCCCTGAATTCGCCTTCGCCTTCACGCTGTACTATCGCAACGACCGCGAAGAGGCTCAGCTTGGGGCTGCCGACGAGATCGAGAAGCGTCACTGGCTCGTCCGGGCTCTGATGCCGTATTGGCGGACCTATCTCCGCGTCATTGTTGCTGCGCTGTTCATCAACCTGATCGCGCTCGGCTCGCCGTTGTTCACCATGAACGTGTACGATCGCGTTCTGCCCAACAAGGCGATTCCGACGCTCTGGGTGCTCGCTGTAGGCATCCTCATCGCCTATCTCTTCGACTATCTGTTGAAGGAGGCCCGTGCTGCCCTCATCGATCATGCCGGACGAAATGCCGACCTGCGCCTGTCGCAGATGATCTTCGACAAGGTGCTCAACACGACGCTTGCATCCAGGCCGCTGTCGACCGGCGAATATGCCAACCGCGTGATGCAATACGAGTTCGTACGCGAGTTCTTCACCTCGAATACGATCGGTCTTATGATCGATACGGCTTTCGTCTTCATCTTCCTGATCGTGATCTATCTGATCTCAGGCTGGCTCGCGATCATCCCGGCCGTTGCACTCATCCTCTCCGTCGCCATCGGGCTTCGTGCCCAGGCGCAGATTGGCCACCGTATGGCCGCCGCAGCCAACGAGGCTTCGAAACGACAATCACTGCTGGTGGAGACGATCTCGACCATCGAAACTCTCAAGAGCCTCCGCGCCGAAGCGACAATGCTGCGTCGCTGGCAGGAACTGATGAAACACTCGAGCCGCACCAGTGAGGAAATCAAGCACATATCGACCAATGCGATCAACCTGACGGCGCTTATCCAGCAGATCGTCGGCGTGCTGATCGTGATTGCCGGTACCTACGAGTTCTCGGAGGGCCGTCTGGCCATGGGCGCGATCGTGGCCACCGTGATGCTCGCCAGCCGCGCCGGTGCTCCTCTCGGTCAGATTGCCATGACACTTGCACGTTTCCGTCAGGCGACGCTGTCACTTCGTATCCTCGATCAGGTTATGGAGCAGCCCGAGGATCGGCCTTCGACGGTCGGGTTTGTCAATCGCGAGATCAAGCAGGGCGGTTTCAGCTTCCAGGACGTGACCTTCCAGTACCCGGGCTCTGACAACCCTGTCATCAACAAGCTGTCACTGACAGTGCAGCCCGGCGAGAAAGTCGGCATCATCGGTCGTATCGGATCCGGCAAGACGACGCTTGGTCGCCTCCTTGATGGCCTTTTCGTGCCGACCGAAGGGCGCATTCTGATCGATGGCGTCGATATTCGTCAGTACCACATGTCGGAGGTGCGCTCGGCCGTCGCGGTTGCGGGGCAGTCGTCGGATCTCTTCTCCGGAACGGTCAAGGAGAATCTGCTGATTGGCCGCGCCGATGCCACAGATGAGGAGTTGCTCGAAGTTGCCCGCATGACCGGTGTGGAAGAATTCGTCTCGCGTCATCCGCGCGGCTTCGACATGCCCGTCGGCGAGAGGGGTTCCAATCTGTCGAGCGGCCAGAAACAGGCGATGACGATTGCGCGCCTCCTTTTGACCAAGCCGAAGATCGTCTTCCTCGATGAGCCTT
>CALSAF010000058.1:0-23833 GCA_943372805.1 Rhizobium sp. Q54 | reverse complement strand
GGGCCGCGCTTTTTGAATCTGCTTGTTCGGCGACGATGATGTCGGCGGGCCGGCGGGCTGGCAATCGACCCTCAATGGCTGCGGGCGGCAACGAGGGCGCGGGCCTTGTCGCGTGTCCGGACGACGGCCTTTCGTAGGCGGGCGGTGCGACCATTGTCGTTGTCGGCGACCGTCATGGCGTTGCCACGCCATTCGAAGCCACTGCCGAACCAGGCGGCGATGAAGAGTGCCGGCAAGAGCAGGTCGCGCAGGAGCATGGCGGGCAGAATGCGCCAGCTGCTCGGCCAGCCATAGGTGCGAGACAGGGCGATCTCTGCACCATACCAGATGGCGAGATAGGCAAACGGTGCGGCGAGGGGTAGCGCGCCTGTCACAACGAGCGCGATCACGGCTGCCATCGGCAGGGCAGCGCCGGTCAAGATTTCCGGCAGGAAGTAGAGCGGGAAGGAGGCACGGCGCAAGCGGGCCCAGCGCAGCTGGCGCTTCCAGACGGCGGAGATATCGCGTTCTCCCAGCGGCTGCGGGAAGGGCTCGTGCACGAGGCGCACCTTGAGGCCGGCGCTGCGGATCAACAATGTTGCAGCGGCGTCTTCCGCCACTTCTTCGCCGAGGCGTTCGAAGCCGCCGAGATGGGTGATGAGTTGCCGGCTGAACAGCATCGACTTGCCTTGTGCGAAGCCGAAGCCGACCGAATCCGCAAGGATCTGCCAGCGGGCCTGAAAGCTGTCGAGCCAGGCGCTTTCGACATGCGCGCCGAAGTTCTCGGGTTCTGTGCCAGCCGGAGGCGAGCAGACCAGACCGGTCTGGTGGTCCCAGCGTTCCATCATGCGGGCAATGTGGTCGCGCGGCATCAGCACGTTGCTGTCGGTCATGACGATCCAGTCGTGGCGGGCAGAGCGCCAGCCCTTCACCACGTTGTTCATCTTCGGATTGACGCTGAACAGGTCCTCGCCGACCAGCAGGCGAGAGGGAATACCCGGATGTTCGGCCATCAGCCGGCGGGCCAGGGCCGCTGCCGGATCGTCGGCCCGGGCGACACAGAAGAGAATCTCGTATGATGGCCAATCGAGCTTGAAGGAAGAGAGGAGGCAGCGCTCGAGGTTGTTTTCCAGGCCGCAGATCGGACGGATCAGAGTGACCGGCGGGCGGGCTGCGGGCTGTGTCTGCGCATTCCCGTGACGCAGCCTGGCGCCAATCGCCAGAGCGATGCTTGCGACTTGGACCAAGAGCGTGATCGCAGCGAACCAGATCAACAGTGTCATGGCGGATCTCCGGATTTTCTCTTCCGGATAGCACCGCTCTGTGACAGTTCGGCGAAGCCTCGCGGCCTTGAGGCGTTCGTCTCACTCCTTCGAGCGCAGAGCGTGCAGCAGTTTGAAGCCGAGGATCGCGGCAACGGCTGCGGCTGCGAGAAAGCCGCTGATGCTGCCGCTGATCTCGGCGATCTCCGTCACGCTGTCGCTGAAGGTAGCGCCGAGGCCGGTATAGACGCCGACCCAGACAGCCTCGCCCAGGACGCCGGCCAGGGTGAACCGCAGCCAGGAGAAGCCGGATGCACCGGCCATCAGGTTGAGATAGGGGCCGAGCGGCGACAGCAGCCAACGCGTCAGGAAAACCGCACCAGTGCCGCGCTCGTCCATTTCGCGCTGCGCCCGTTCAATCGCTCTGCGGCGCGTCGGATTGCGAGCGACAATCGGGACCAGCCGCTTTCCAGCGGTGCGACCCAGGAGGTAGCCGAGCTGGTCTCCCAGAACGGCCGCGGCGAGCGCTACCGCAATGACCATCCAGAGGGTGAAATCACCAGCGGTGGCAAAGGCTCCCATCAGCATCATGACGATCGAGGCCGGCAGCGGTGCGCCGAGGCAGCTCACGCAGACCACAAGGCCGAGAACGGACAGCCCATAGGAGGGAAGCGACGCGAGCAGTGTCTCGGTCAGGCTCATTTCGCCGGATCCTGTCCGCGCAGCTCGGCAAGCGAGGCCTCGATCTCCGCCTTGAAATCCTCGAAGCTCTGGTCCCGCTCGTCTGCGAGGCGCTCCAGCGAAGGACGTGGGCCATCCTTTGGCGGGGGCGGCAAGTTCAGGTCACGAGCAAGCTCCTCGACCGGCACATGCCAGGAATGGGCGACATAGCCGATCGTCATCCAGGGTTCGGGTGGCAGCTCATGTCGGGCAGGATCGCTCCAGTAGGCGATGAAGAAGATCGTTCGCCCGGCAAAGAAGATCGCAAGCGCCATCGCCAGCACGAAGGCAGAGGTGAGGATGCGGTGACGGCGCCAGAGTCTGAGGAAGGGCTTCACGGTTCTCTTGTGTGCTCCGCTCGTCTCGATGTTGACAGATCCCGGCATGGGTCTTCTATCGTTCGTCTCCATGTAAGCGAGAACACGGAGCGGCGGCAATGGCGGAAGCGGAGGTCAGACTCGAGGACAGCTGGAAGGCGGTGCTGGGGGAAGAATTCGGCCGGTCCTACATGAGCGACCTCAAAGGGTTCCTGCAGCGAGAGAAGGCCGCGGGCAAGACCATCTTTCCGAAGGGCGCGGAGTATTTCCGTGCGCTCGATCTGACGCCACTCGACGAGGTGCGGGTGGTCGTGCTCGGGCAGGATCCCTATCACGGGGCGGGCCAGGCGCATGGGCTCTGCTTCAGTGTGCGGCCTGGCGTGCGTATCCCACCGTCACTGGTCAACATCTACAAGGAGATGCAGAGCGATCTTGGCATTCCACCGGCACGCCACGGCTTCCTCGAACACTGGGCGCGCCAGGGCGTGCTGCTGCTCAACAGCGTCTTGACGGTCGAGGAGGCGCGCGCCGCCTCACATCAGGGGCAGGGATGGGAGCAGTTCACCGATGCGGTGATCCGGGCTGTGAACGAGGACTGCGAACATGTGGTCTTCATGCTCTGGGGATCCTATGCGCAGAAGAAGGCTGCCTTCGTCGACCGTGGACGCCATCTGGTGCTCAAGGCGCCGCATCCCTCGCCGCTTTCTGCACACAACGGCTTTTTTGGTTGCCGCCATTTTTCCCAGGCCAATGATTATCTTCTTGCGCATGAGAGAAATGCCATCGACTGGCAATTGCCGGAGACGCCTTGACGGGACATCATGAAAACTCTTTCGCGTTTCTCTTAAGTAAGAATTTCATCATTCTACCGTTGCGACAAAATACAGCCTGACGTTTATTGTCTCTTGTTCTCACGCAATGCAGATTGCTCCACGATATTTCCAATCGTGCCGCAGGTTTAAGCTTCATGCAGCCCTTAGTGCCGGTTTCGCCGGTCTGGCGACGCCCCGTTTCGCCGATCGTCTGTCGGTTCGCCGAAGGCGATGTCGACCTCGTGGTCGTCGGTGCGGGCTTTCAGGGGCTGTCGACCGCGCTGCATGCTGCGCGCGCCGGCCTGTCGGTGCAGGTGATCGAGGCGGGTGGCATCGGCGCGGGGGCTTCCGGGGTGAATGGTGGCCAGGTGATCCCCGGCCTGAAGCAGGACCCCGAGACACTCCGTGCCCTGCTCGGCGAGGCCGCCGCAGACCGACTGACGGGTTTTGCAGCGCGCACCGCGGATGCCGTCTTCGATCTCATTGCAAATGAGAAGCTCGAGGTGGAGCACCAGCGGAACGGCTGGATCCAGGCGGCGCACACCGAGACGGCGTTGCAGACGGCCATGCAGCGCAATCGTCAATGGCGTGCGCATGGCGCTGATGTCGCCTTGCTGAACCGTGCCGAAGTCGAACTCCTGACCGGCGCGCAAGGTTATCGTGGTGGCTGGATCGACCGGCGCGCCGGTGTGGTCAACCCGCTGGCCCTCGTCCATGAAGTGGCCCGCATCGCGACGGAAGCCGGTGCAGATCTTGTGCTGAACGATCCCGTTACTTCGCTGGTGCGCGATGGCCATATGTGGCGGATCCGGACGGTTGGCGGACGTCTGATCGGTGCAAGAAAGGTGCTGGTCGCCACCCATGCCTGTTCTGGCTCGCTGGTGCCGAAGCTCGCGCGAAGCTTCGTGTGGATGAATTCCTTCCAGATCGCGACGGAGCCGCTGCCGGCGGAGTTCGATTTCATCCTGCCTGGCGACCAGGCCGTGTCAGACAGCCGTCGGATTGTCGTCTATTACAGGCGCAGCCCGGATGGTCGCCTGGTGCTGGGCGGCCGTGGGCCGATGCGGGCGCCGAAGACGGCGCAGGACTGGGGGCATCTGGAGCGTGCTCTGCATCGGCTGTATCCGATGCTCGCCTCCATGCGCATCGAACATCGCTGGTTCGGCCGTGTCGCGATGACACCCGACCAGTTTCCGCATCTGCACGAACCCGGGGAGGGCCTGATGATGGCGGCAGGATGCCAGGGCCGCGGTGTCGGGCTGATGCTCTCGCTCGGCGAGCCGATCGCTCGCTACCTCGCGACCGGTGATGCCGGTTGCCTTCCCTTGCCGCTCACGCCGATCCGGACCATTCCCTTGCATCGGTTCCGGCGCGTCGGGGTGGCCGCCTACATCGCCTGGTCCAGGTTGCTCGATGGTCTCGAACGCTGATCTCCCCATTCTGGTTGGGGATACATCCTCTACGCCCCCTTGCTCACTTGCCGTGTTCGGGCATGTGGCGAATAGTGCCAATCCACAACATCCTTCTCCACTGGAGCCTGCATGTCCAAGCATTTGAAGTTTTTCATAGACGGCATGTGGGTCGACCCTGCGGTGCCCGCCCTGCTCGATGTGATCAATCCGTCTACCGAGGAGCCGTTCACGACGATTTCCGTGGGCAGCAAGGCGGATGTCGACCGGGCCGTGGCTGCCGCCAAGGCCGCCTTCGTGAGCTTCTCCGTCACCGATCGCGCCGAACGGCTTTCGCTGCTGGAGCGCATCCTTGAGATCTATATCGAGCGCTTCGAGGACATTGCCCAGGCGGTGAGCCACGAAATGGGAGCGCCACTTGCCTTTGCCCGGGACTCGCAGGCCTGGGCGGGCCGGGCGCATCTGGAGGCGACCATTGCCGCCTTCAAGGCGTTCGAATTCTCCGAGCAGCGCGGCACGACACGGATCGTCAAGGAGCCGATCGGTGTCTGCGCCCTGATCACGCCCTGGAACTGGCCGCTCAACCAGATCGTCTGCAAGGTGGCGCCGGCGATCGCGGCGGGTTGCACGGTGGTGCTGAAACCCTCGGAGATCGCGCCCATCTCGGGGCTGATCTTTGCTGAAGTGATGGAGGCAGCCGGCACGCCGAAGGGGGTGTTCAACCTGGTCAACGGTCGCGGTCCAGAGGTCGGGCAGGTAATGGCGGGCCATCCCGATGTCGATATGGTGTCCTTTACCGGCTCGACGCGGGCCGGAATCATTGTCGCCAAGACGGCGGCCGATACGGTCAAGCGCGTGGCGCAGGAACTCGGTGGCAAGTCCGCCAACATCATCCTCCCGGATGCGGATCTCGAGACGGCGGTGCGCAAGGGCGTCGAGGGCTGCTTCGGCAATTCTGGCCAATCCTGCGACGCGCCGACGCGCATGCTTGTGCCAGCCGCATGGCATGATGACGCCCTGCATATCGCCCGGGAAGCAGCCGAGGCGCACAAGGTGGGTGATCCCCAGGCCGAGGACACCGTTCTGGGGCCTGTTGTCAGCGATATCCAGTACAACAAGATCCAGCGGCTGATCGAAATCGGGATCGAGGAGGGGGCCCTGCTGGTCACCGGCGGACTGGGGCGGCCCGATGGTCTGAACCGTGGCTACTACGTGCGCCCGACGGTGTTTGGCCACGTCACACCGGACATGACGGTCGCGCGGGAGGAGATCTTCGGGCCTGTGCTGTCGATCCTGCCGTACGAAACGGAGGAAGAGGCGATCGCAATAGCCAATGACACCGTCTATGGGCTGGCCGCCTATGTGCAGTCGCAGGACATCGACCACGCGCGGCGGGTCGCCGCCCGGATGCGGGCCGGCTCAGTCTATCTGAACTACCCCGACTGGGACACGTCCGCCCCGTTCGGTGGCTACAAGCAATCCGGCAATGGCCGGGAATATGCCGATTGGGGCATTCACGATTTTCTCGAGATCAAGGGAATCGTCGGCTGGGGCGGCTGACGAAGCGGCCCGGAGCGTGGCAAAATCTGCATGACCCTCGACGATCAACGGCAATACCGCCTCGGCTTGGCCTTTGGTGCGATCTCCGCACTCGCCTGGTCCTCATCGGGTCTGTTCATCCGCCATATCGGCGCCGACCTCATGACCATGCTCTTCTGGCGCGGGCTGTTCTCCGGAACCTGTGTCTTTCTGGTTTTTGCCTACCTTGAACGCGGTCGTGTCCTGGGCATCCTGCGGCGCATGGGCTGGCCGAGCGTCTGGACGATGATCTTCTCGGCGACCAGCATGATCACCGGCATCGGCTCCATGTATTACACGGCGATCGCCGATGCGATGGTCATCTATGCCACCGTGCCGTTCGTCACTGCGGCGCTCGCCTTCGTCTTCATCGGCGAGCGTCCGAGCCGCTCCACCCTGATCGCAAGCGGTGTGGCGCTGGTCGGTGTGCTGGTGATGCTCACCGACGGTCACGGCGAAGGCGGCGGTCTATTCGGCAAGTTTCTCGCCGCCATCATGACGTTGTCGGTTGCTGCGATGGCGACGTTGATGCGCAAGCATCGAGACGTGCCGATGCTACCGGCCATGGCCGGCTCGGCATGGCTGTGCTCGCTTGCGACTTTCTGGTTCGCAGCCCCGCTCACTGTCTCTGCCATCGACCTAAAGCTGATCATCGTCTTCGCCATCGTGCAGAATGCCATGGGCCTGATTTTTTACACCGCATCGACACGGCGATTGCCGGCCGCAGATGCGAGCCTGCTCACGGCGCTCGAAGTGCCGCTGACGCCGCTCTGGGTCTGGCTGGTCCTCAACGAGGTGCCATCTCCTGCGACGCTGATCGGCGGACCGATCGTCCTTGCAGCACTCTTCGGGCATATCGTCTATGAGGTACAGCGCAACCGGGCGACGTCGCCTCATCCGCCGCTCTGAAACCGGTGCGTCGCCGCAGAGTTTTGCCGGTGAGAGCTGAGACCCTTCCATATCTGTCTCCGGAACAATTCCCACGCGGATGTGTTCTTTCCTTCAATGGCAGCAAACGGAGAGGATGAATCCATGAAGACGGATTCGGGCTGTGCCGTGACCGACGCCATTGCCGCTGCGGCCTTTGCTCCCCCGTCAGCGGCGATGGCCACCTATGGCCGGGAACAGCCGATCCCCGCTCTGCCCGAGATTGTCGAGCAGCCGATCGTCATCGTCGATCCGCAGACCTACGTGGTCGTCGGCGTCGAGCCGTGACGTCTGACGCGAGATCCAAGACGAGCGGGACCTGCGTGATGCGGCGCCCTGTCTCTCAACCCAGGAGGAAATACCATGGACCAACGTTCTGATCCCCGCCCCGACCAGCGTCCCCAGGTCACCCAACAGACTGCCGCCGGCAGCGGCGCAACCTGGGGTGTCGCCGTTCTCCTGCTTGTCGTGATCGCGGCAGGCGCGTTCTTCGTGTTTGGTGGCAATGACGCTGCCGACACGACGACCACGACAACGGAAACGACCGAGCCGGCGCCTTCGGCTGACGCACCGGCGGCGGCGTCGAGCGATACGGCCACGCCGCCGGCTGAACCCGCGCAGCCAGCGACACCGCCGGCGACTGCCCCCGCTCCGACAGTGCCGGCTCCGGCTGATGGTGCGGCTACACCGGCTCCGGGCACGCCTCCGACAACCACGCCCTGACACGCGCCACGTGGCAATCGAAGGCCAGCACCGTTCGGTGCTGGCCTTTTCCGTTTGTCTGCGCTTCTCTGCGGAAGCAGAGTGATACAGGAAAGGAGTTCCGATGGTCGACGATGCTCTTGGCCTTACAGCAAGCGGCAGGGCGCCGCGGCTGGTGCTTGAGCCGGCCCATTACGTGCGTGTCTATGCAATCGGTGACGTCCATGGTTGTCTCGATCAGCTATTGTCGCTGGAGGATCGCATCCACGAGGACGCGGCCTCCGTCGATGGCCAAAAGCTCATCGTCATGCTGGGTGACTACGTCGATCGCGGGCCGAAATCGGCCGCGGTCCTCTATCATCTCACGGCCTCGGCGCCGGTCGGTTTCGACCGTGTCTGCCTGCGCGGCAATCATGACGATGCTTTCCTCTCCTATCTGGAGGGTGACCCTGCGGGTGACTGGCTGCTGGATCATGGCGGCGTGGAAACGCTGCGGTCCTACGGGCTGGATGTGGATGCAGCGGGTAACCTGAGTGGCTCGAACCACCAGTTGCGCGAGGCGGCCCGGCACGCGGTTCCCGGAAGCCATATGGAGTTCCTGCGCGGGCTGCCGGTGCTTCTGACCATGGGAAGCGATGTCTTTGCCCATGCCGGCATTCGCCCCGGCCGCCCCCTTTCGGAACAGACCGACGATGATCTGATGTGGATCCGCCGGTCGTTTCTCGATCTCGGGCCGGGTCTCCCCGTCCGCGTCTTTCATGGGCATACGCCGATGCGGGAGGCCTTTGCCGGTCCGAATCGTGTCAGCCTCGATACGCATTGCTATCACACGGGGCGTCTGACGGCGGCACGGCTGGAGGGCGGTCGCGTCGAAATCCTGTCAGTCGGACCGCAACCCTAGCTGCCGATGGAGCGTCTCAGGCGACCGGTTTCGCTGCCGGCTTGCCCCATTCGGCAATGGCTATGCCGCCGAGCACGAGCACGAGTGCCACGATGTGGAAGACTTCGAGTGTCTCACCGAGGATGGTGATCGACAGCAACGTGCCGAAGACCGGGACAAGGTTGATGAACAGACCGGCTCTGTTGGCGCCAATGCCTTCGACGCCCTTGATGTAGAGGATCTGCGAGATCAGCGAGGGGAAGAGACCGGCATAGAGGATGATCAGCCAACCGCGCGTGTCGGGCAGGATCAGTTCGCCGCGTCCCGCTTCCCACCAGAGGAGCGGTAGGCAGGTGACGGCGGCGGCAAGCGCCGGCACGGCCATCAGGCTCTTCCAGTGCACCGGCGGTTTCCAGCGCAGCGAAACGGTGTAGATCGCATAGGAAATGCCGGCGAAGAGCATCAGCAGGTCGCCATAGTTCAACGTCAGGGTCAAAAGTGTCTGCAGATCGCCATGCGAGGCTGTGACGGCCGCGCCGACAAAGCTGATCAGGAAGCCGAGAATCTGGACCGCAGAGACCGCGATGCGGAAGAGCAGGAAGTTGATGACGAAGATCAGGACGGGGATGGCGCCCTGTTCGATCGCACCATTGACGGCGCTGGTATATTTGAGTGCCGTGTAGAGGAAGCCGTTGAAGGCGGCGTAGCCGACGGCCCCGTAGAAGGCGAGCAGCTTCCAGTTTGCCTTCAGCACGTCCCAGTCCTTGCGGATCTGCGGGATCGCAATGGATGCGATGACGAGCGTTGCCAGTGCCCAGCGGCCGAAGCTCAGCACCATGGGGCTGACATGGCCGAGCGCCAGCTTGCCGGCGATGGTGTTGCCGCCCCAGAGAAGGGTGGTGATGACGAGAAAGCTGTATGCGCGGATGGGCAAAGGCGTCTCTTCCCTGCAGGCCGGCACCGACCGCCGAACCCGTTTCCTCCCGGTTCCGCGTGGCGCGAATTGCCTTCGAAATAGGCGAGGGGGCATGCTTTGTCACGCAAAAAGCCAAATCGACCGTCAAGACGGGTCGATTTCCCAAAAACAACACAGTATAGATGCGCGGGTTTGGGTAGGCGCAGGCGCTGCGCATTATACAGGATTATGTGATGACGAATGTCGTGGTGATTGGTTCGCAATGGGGTGACGAGGGCAAGGGCAAGATTGTCGACTGGCTCTCCGAACGTGCGGACATCGTGGTTCGCTTCCAGGGCGGACACAATGCCGGCCACACGCTCGTCATCGACGGCGTTTCCTACAAATTGTCCCTGCTTCCCTCGGGCGTCGTAAGACCCGGCAAGAAGGCCGTCATCGGCAATGGCGTGGTCGTCGATCCGCATGCGCTGATCGCCGAAATCGGCCGGCTGAAGGATCAGGGCGTCGAAGTGACCCCTGACAATCTGCGAATCGCTGAAAACGCCACGCTCATTCTCTCGCTGCACCGCGAACTCGACGGCATGCGCGAGGATGCGGCCTCCAACAGCGGCACCAAGATCGGCACGACTCGCCGCGGCATTGGCCCGGCTTACGAAGACAAGGTCGGTCGTCGCGCGATCCGAGTCATGGATCTGGCTGATCTCGATGCGCTGGACGGCAAGGTTGATCGGATTCTCACCCACCACAATGCCCTGCGTCGCGGTTTCGGCGTGGCCGAAATCGAGCACAAGACGATCATGGAAGAGCTGACCTCGATCGCTGATCGCGTGCTGCCCTTCATGGATTCGGTCTGGGTGCTGCTCGACAAGGAGCGCCGCAAGGGCTCGCGCATCCTGTTCGAAGGCGCGCAGGGCTCGCTGCTCGACATCGATCACGGCACCTATCCCTTCGTGACTTCGTCCAACACCGTGGCTGGCCAGGCCGCTGCCGGTTCCGGTATGGGCCCGGGTTCGCTCGGCTATATCCTCGGGATCACCAAGGCCTATACGACGCGCGTCGGCGAGGGGCCGTTCCCGACGGAGCTGCATGACGAAGTCGGACAGTTCCTGGGCGAGAAGGGCCATGAGTTCGGCACCGTCACGGGGCGCAAGCGTCGTTGCGGCTGGTTCGATGCAGCGCTCGTGCGCCAGTCGGTCGCCACCAATGGAATCACTGGCATTGCGCTCACCAAACTCGACGTTCTCGATGGTCTGGAAGAGCTGAAAATCTGCGTCGGCTACAAGCTTGATGGTCAGGAAATCGACTATCTGCCTGCCGCGCAGGCGGCCCAGGCGCGAGTCGAGCCTGTCTACATCACGCTCGAAGGCTGGAAGGAATCGACCGTCGGAGCCCGGAAATGGGCGGATCTGCCGGCCCAGGCGATCAAGTATGTGCGCCAGGTGGAAGAGCTGATCGGTGCTCCGGTCGCCCTCCTGTCGACAAGTCCCGAACGCGACGACACAATACTTGTGACGGACCCCTTCGAGGACTAATCTCAGAATTTAGTAAAGTTTTGCCGGCTCTCAGCGGGCCGGCACCTTAGAGAAAGTGCTGATGGCTGACTTTATCGCAGTGATTCGACGGGCCGTTGACGGGCTCTCGAACAATACTCCGGAGATGCGCGCGCGGGTCTATGAAAAGGCACGCGCCGCTGTCGTTCGGCAGCTCGAGAACATGTCACCGCGCCCGCCCGAGCACATGCTGCAGCGCCAGCTGGACAAGCTCGATGCGGCCATTCGGGATGTCGAGGCGGAACATGCAGAGGCTTTTCCGGCTGTTGACGAGGCTCCGCAGGTGGCCATGCCGGTTGCAGCCGTGGCTCCTGTCGTGGTTGCCTCGCCTACCTGGTCTGAACCTGCAACCGAAGCTGATGAGACCGCAGCGGTTGCCGAAGAGCAATCTCTCGCAGATGCCCTGCCTGCGGCTCCCCAGGAATATGCGTCCGAGCCCGTTGCGCCCGCTGTCTCCGGCGATGACTGGGCGGATGCCCATATGGCCGAACCTGCGGCATCGCCAGAGCCTGACGAGGAACTGCGTGACGAACCTGCAGCCGACACCCCCATCGCGGATGAGAGTTCAGCGGATCTGCCCGTAGAGGACCAGCCTGTTTACGAGCCGGTTGCTGACGATGTGCCGCCTGCCATCGCAACCGAGGTTTCGGCCGACAGCGGCTGGCGTGCCGAACCGAACTTCGGTCAGGACGCCGCAGAAACCGACTATGCCGGGCTGTACGATAGCCGTCCGGAAGATGATGTCGCCGAAGAGCCTGCAGCGGCGCCGGCCGTAGAAACGGAACCCACCGTTGAACCGGCATCGCTTGTCGTGGCGGAACACTTCAACACGGCGCCGACGGCCGAGGAAGCCTGGTCTCAGGCGGAAGAACCCGGCCCCTCCTTGCCGGCCTGGGAGCAACAGCCGTCTGCCGAGCCGTTCCAGGACGACGTCAGTGCGTCCGAGGCGCCGCAGATCGATATGACTTATGCGGAGCCGCTCCATGGAGCAGCGGTTGCGCCGGTCGCCGACGAACTGCCCGAGATCGAGGCTTCACTGCCTGCAGAGATCCCGGCTGTTGGTCCCCGTGTCGATTCGGTCGAGGACTGGCTGCAAAGCCGGGCCCTGGATGCCGCACCTTCGATCCCTGTTGCGAGCTGGGACATCCCCGTTGCCACGGAGACGGCGGCAAACCGCGTGCCGGAGCTGCCCGAGATGGATTCCGGTCCTTCGGTGTCCTATACGCCGACGGATGAATTCCCGGCCTATCAAGAGCCCCTGCATGTCGAAAGTCACGCTGATTTCGTCTCCCCGGAGGGCCTGCGCCTTCCCGAGGCCGATCCCGTGGTGCTGGGCAGCCTGACGGCTGCCCCTGCCGCTGCGGCGTCCGTCGATCCCGACGATTTCAGTCAGTGGTTTCAAGACCACACCGATGCTGCCAAGACGCCTCCGAGCGATGCCATTGGCTCTTCGGCCCCGGTGGGCGCTCTGGCTTCGTCCGAATGGGACGAGCATATCAGCAGCTTCGCTCCGAGCGGCAAGGGTGCCCAGGTTGACGTCGCGGGCCAGGCCGACGGCATGGAGGCGCTGGTCAGCGGGTATGGGCAGCAGCCGGCCTATCGCCTGGAACCGAAGAAACGCCGCAACTTCGCGCCTGTGATCGTCGGAGGCCTGGTGGTCGCGCTTCTCGCGGGCGGAGGCTATCTGGCCTGGAGCCTGCGCGACGACATTGGCGGCATGGTTGCCAACTTGACCGGCGAGATTTCGCCGCCCGAAGTGACCACGGAACCGCCGGCGGCCACGCCTGCCGCGCCAGAGCCGACAGCGGAGGCACCAGCCGCCGAAACCGCGGCCCCACCGCCCGCAGACGGGGCCACTGGTCAGAAATTCACCCAGCGGCTGCAGGCTGACGGCACGGAGATCGACGAGGGCGTAGGCTCTGCACCGATCGAAGGCGCGCCAGCCGAGGGACGCTCGGTGTCGTCTCAGACGGTCGCCTCGACCGTTGAACCGAACGATGCGCCGACCGCCACCAATGGCACCACGCCGACGCAAACGCCGGGGACGGCTGCCAATACCGCCGCTGTTGCCGGTGGCGAAAAGCTGTTCCTCTACGAGGAGCGGATCGGCCAGGCGACGCCGGTTGCTGTCCCGGGTTCGATCAGCTGGACCGCGGTCCGCGAAAACGGCCCGGACGGCCGGCCCGATCCTCAGATCCAGGGCCGTATCAACGTGCCGGAGCGGGGCATTTCAGCGCTTCTGACGGTCAAGCGAAACACCGACAATTCCCTGCCGGCGAGCCACATCATTGAAGTGGTCTTCTCCGTGCCGCCGGATTTCGAAGGTGGTGCGATCGAGAATCTCCAGCGGATCGCGATGAAGCGCACCGAACAGGACCGGGGCGATCCGCTTGTTGCCGTCACGGCCAAGGTCACCGACGATACCTATCTGGTGGCGCTGAATGACTTCGAAGATGTGGTGAAGCGCAATATGGAGCTTCTGTCCACACGCGGCTGGATCGACATTCCCGTCACCTACCGCAATGGCCGACGGGCGCTGATCACGCTGGACAAGGGCACGACGGGCGGCAACGTCTTCGACCAGGTCATGCGCGAATGGGCAGCGCTTGCGCCAGCTGCGCCGGCAAACTGACGGTCGGTCGCGCCGCGTTATTCTCAAGATCCGCCGGGAATTGTCCGGCGGATCTTTCTTTTTGTGCCGGGGCCACGATGCCGGAAGCTCCCCGTGAAGGCGGGCCTTCCCCATCATGACCGCGAGGATACCCAGTCAACAGCAGGGAAGATGCCATGTCAGTACAGACGCAGAGCGCGGTGGCGCGTCGATCCGCCGATCTGGGTGGGGCTGCGGCAATCGCCTTCATGTCGGTCAGCAAGGGCTTCGGGCATGGTGGCAGCGCCGTACAGGCACTGGATGGCCTGAGCCTTTCCATTCCCCAGGGCGTCGTCTATGGCCTGCTCGGCCCGAATGGGGCCGGCAAGAGTACGCTCCTGAGAATTCTGGCCGGGTTGCTGAGGCCCGATCGCGGCGAGGTGCGTATCTTCGGCGAGACTGCCACGGCCACGCATCGCAGCCGTCTCGGCATGCTGATCGAGACTCCAAGCTTTTATCCGTTTCTTACGGCCCGGGAGCATCTGCAGATGCTGGCGCGCGCCACGGGCACGTCGTCGCTGGTCGAGCCGGTGCTGCGGCGGATTGGGCTTGAGAAGGCGGCAGACAAGCTGGTCTCCGGCTTCTCGTTGGGCATGAAGCAGCGCCTGGGGATCGGTTGTGCACTGATTGGCCAGCCTGAGGCGATCATCCTCGACGAGCCGACCAATGGTCTTGATCCGGACGGCATTCTGGAGATGCGTGCGCTGATCCATGAACTGGCGCATCGCGACGGCCTGACCGTGCTCCTCTCCAGCCATCTGCTGGATGAGGTGGAACGGGTCTGTGACCGGGTGGCGATCCTGCAGCGGGGTAGGCTCGTCGCTGAGGGTGCCGTTGCCGATTTGCTTGACCGTGACGGACGTTTCTGGCTGAAGGTGGAGGCTCCGGATGCTTTGCTTGTACGTCTTGGGGATCAGGCCGAGCCAGGGGAAGGTGGGGTCTATGTGCGGATCGAGCGGGCGGAGGTCCCTGACCTGATCCTGTCCCTGGCAAATGCAGGCGTGCGCATTCAAGAGGCCAAGTGGATCAAGCCAGACCTCGAAACCGTCTTCCTGTCCGAGACGCGGGAGGCGCGCTCATGAACCCCCTTCTGAAGGCCGAAATGCTCAAGCTTATCCGGCAGCCGGGTACCCTCTTCTGGGGCTTCCTTGCCGTGCCGCTTGTTGCGTTGTTGGTGAAGCTTGTCATCGCTGGCTTCGTCTATCTGCGTCTGGGGCGGCAGTCTGGAGATGTCGACGTCTTCCTTTCGGCGGCGAAGAGCCTCAGCCTGTCCGGGAACTCGCTCGGACATCTGCTCTTTGCCCTCGGGATCGCCTCGGTGTTTTTCCTCGAGTATCGATACGCGACCTGGAGACTGCTGGTGCCCAGGCATGCGCGGTCGCATCTCTTCGCTGCAAAGCTGATGATCTGCCTTGTCTGGCCGGCGTTTGGTCTTCTGCTGGCCGTGGTCGGCGACATGGTGCTGAGTGTGCTGTTTGCCATTCTGCAGGGGCAAGCCCTTGAGGTTGGCGCGGGCTCGCTGATCACGCTGGTGTTGGCATTCGGGATCGCATTCCTGGAACTCGTCGTGCTCGCGGCGCTGGTTGCAGCGCTCGTCATCGTCTTTCGCTCGATGATCGCCGCCGTCATCCCGGCGTTCCTGCTGGCGATCGGTTCGACATTGCTGCAGCTCTATCTCGGCGCTGATGCCGACCGCCTGCCGTTGCCGGCTTATGCGGCGCAGGCGCTCAGGGACTGGCTGCTGGCGGGTGGGGCCGCGGTGCCGGCGATGCTGGGGCTTGCGGTGCTGGTCACCTGGGGACTGGTGCTTGCCGGTCTGGGGCTCTTCGTGTTTTCGCGGCAGCAACTGGCCGCAGAATAGTCGCGGCCGCGCCAGCGAGACCCCCAACGAAAAAAGGCCGCCCGGTTTTCCGGACGGCTCTGCATCACTGTTGCCGGTGCTTGCGACGCCCTCAGGCCTCGACGACCCGCAGCGCCTTGGCGCGCTCCATTGCGTCCTTCTGGACGGCTTCCTGGACTTTTTCGAAGGCGCGGACCTCGATTTGCCGGACGCGTTCACGGCTGATGTCGAATTCAGCGGAAAGCTCTTCCAGCGTTACCGGATCTTCTGCCAGGCGGCGGGCTTCGAAGATGCGACGTTCGCGGTCGTTCAGGACGCTCATTGCCCGCTTCAGCATGCTGCGGCGGGTCTCCAGCTCATCCTGCTCGATCAGAACGTCTTCCTGGCTGTCGTGGTCGTCGACGAGCCAATCCTGCCACTGACCGCTCTCGCCTTCGGCGGCACGCAAGGGCGCGTTCAGCGAAGCGTCACCGGAGAGGCGGCGGTTCATCGAGATGACCTCTTCCTCGGACACCTTGAGCTTGGTCGCGATCTCGGTGACCTGATCGGGCTTCAGGTCGCCTTCCTCGATCGCCTGGATCTTGCCCTTCAGGCGACGCAGGTTGAAGAACAGGCGCTTCTGGTTGGCGGTCGTTCCCATTTTCACGAGCGACCAGGAGCGCAGGATGTATTCCTGGATCGAGGCCTTGATCCACCACATGGCATAGGTGGCCAGGCGGAAGCCGCGTTCCGGGTCAAATTTTTTCACGGCCTGCATCAGGCCGACATTGCCTTCCGATACGACTTCGCCGATCGGCAGGCCGTAGCCGCGGTAGCCCATGGCGATCTTCGCCACGAGGCGCAGATGGCTGGTCACCAGGCGATGGGCGGCGTCGCGGTCACCATGCTCGGCGTAGCGCTTGGCGAGCATGTATTCTTCCTGCGGCTCCAGCATCGGGAACTTGCGGATTTCGTCGAGATAACGGTTGAGGCCGGCTTCTCCGGCAGTGATGGTCGGCAGCGTATTGCGGGCCATAAAGCACCCCCTTTTCCTTCTGAGCTCCCAAAGCAACGGCGAGCCCGATCTCCGTGGATCTCACTTCCCCACAGAAATCCAGATAACAGATAAGTATGGCAAAACGGCGATACAAGGGATCGGGCTCCGGCGCGAGGCGGTGACGGAGTGTCAACACGGACATGGCTTCGGGATGCGTCAGGCGTACGTTGTTCGAAAACGCTATGCCGCGCTTGTGGTTCCGCCCCCCAGAGACGGTTGCTGCTGGGTGATGCAGTGAACGCCGCCGCCGCGCGCGAAGATGGCTCGCGACTCCACGGTCACCACGCGGCGACCGGGATAGGCCTGTTCCAGTACGGCCCGGGCGGCGGCATCAGCCTTCTCGTCGCCAAAGCCGCAGGCGATCACGCCGTCATTGACGACGAGATGATTGACATAGCTGTAATCGACGAAACCATCCTCATCGCGGATTTCTGTTGGTGCATCGAGGTCGAGGATCGTCCATTTGCGCCCTTGGGCATCCGTCGTGCCGGCAAGATAGGCGCGCAACTCCTTCATCACCGCGTGGTCTGGGTGGTCTGCATTTGGCTGTCGATGCACCAGCAGCAAGCCCGGAGCGGCTATGGTGGCGACAATGTCCACATGGCCCGATGTGCCGAAGGGGCCATAGTCGCGGGTCAGTCCTCGCGGCAGCCAGATTGCCTTGGATGCCCCGATCGTGCGGGCAAGTTCTGCTTCAACGCGGGTCTTGTCGACATAGGGATTGCGGCGGGGATCGAGCTGCACCGTCTCGGTTACGAGCACGGTGCCCTCTCCGTCCACATGGATGCCGCCACCCTCATTGACCAGCAGGCTGGATACGGGTTCAGCGCCACATTCGGCGGCAACCATTCGTGCGATCTTCGCCGATTGCTTCCACTCGGCCCAGCCATGGTCGCCCCAGCCGTTAAAGACCCAGTCGACGGCACCCAGGACAGCTGGGCGTTCGTCGTCGAGCACGAAAGTCGGGCCGAAATCTCGCATCCAGAACTCGTCAAGCGGCATCTCGACCTGCTCGATATGGCTACCCAGCATTCGGTGGGCGCGTTCTCGCTCGGACGGGTCGACAATCATGGTGACGGGTTCGAATTCGGCGACGCTGTGCGCGACCGCCGCCCATGCCTCGTAGCCGGTCTGTTTCCACGCATCCCCACTGCCAAGCGTGGCGCCCTCCCGGGGGAAGGCCATCCAGGTCCGATCATGGCGTGCGGTTTCAGACGGCATGCGCCAGCTCATCGGTGAATGTCCTTCTGGATTGCACCCATTCGGGCGGTCTGGGCGCTCAATCAACAGCAGCTCTGCATGGTTAGCAAGCCCGATGCGCCGGCCCCGGCCATAACCCATGCATCCTGATCTGGAGTGAAATCATCCTTCAGCGGCGTGTTCCATGATGTCTCCGCCCTTGAAGTGATCCCGGCCCCACCTTTCGGGAACAGAAGGGCGTGTTCACATGCCCTTCAGCGCATCAATGACCTTCTGAAGGTCCGCCGGGATCGGGGCTTCGAAGCGCATGGTCTTGCCCGTGGTCGGGTGCTCGAAAGCGAGCAGATAGGCGTGCAGCGCCTGGCGATGGAACTTGTTCACCGCGCGCTTGGCGTCCTCGGGCAGAAGATTGGCCTTGGTCTTGAAGGCGGCACCGTATTCCTGGTCACCGAGCAGCGGATTGCCGATATGGGCCATGTGGACGCGGATCTGATGGGTGCGGCCGGTTTCCAGGCGGCATTCGACCAGCGAGGCGAGGCAGGTGGCGTCGGGCTTCTCGCCGTAGCGTTCGAGCACGGTGTAATGGGTGATCGCCTCGCGGGCGTCGTCGGTGTCCTCGCGCTTGACCGTGCGCTTGGTCCTATCTGCGCCAGAACGGCCAAGGGCTGCGTCGATCGTGCCGGCGAGCGAGCGCGGGCGACCCCAGACGACGGCGCGGTAGGCGCGCTCCAGCGGGCCCGTGCGGCCATGGTCGGCAAACTGGTCGGCGAGATGGCGGTGGGCGATATCGTTCTTGGCGACGACCATCACGCCCGACGTATCCTTGTCGAGACGGTGGACGATGCCGGGGCGCTTGACGCCGCCGATGCCTGAGAGGCTGTCGCCGCAATGATAGATCAGCGCATTGACCAGCGTGCCATTCCAGTTGCCGGCTCCCGGATGCACCACGAGCCCGGGTGGCTTGGCAATGACGATCAGGTCCTTGTCCTCGTAGAGGACCTCAAGCGGGATGTTCTCGCCCTTCGGCTGCGGATCCTCGGGCTCAGGAAGATCGATGATGACGCTGTCGCCCGGCTTGATCTTGCGGTTGGGACTGTCGAGCGGTGTGCCATTCAGTTGCACCGCGCCCTGTTCGATCAGCGCCTTGACACGATTGCGTGAGAACTCGGCCCCGAGGGCGGCCGTCAGCCAGGCGTCGATGCGGCCCGAGGCATCGGGTTCGGCAATCAGCTCTTTCCTTGATGCGGCGGCTTCGTTAAAGGGGTCGGTCATCATGTCATCCCGTCTCACGGCGGCCGGGGCTCAGGCCTTTGTCGCTGCCATTTGGCACAGACCGGGGTTTTCGACAATCGACAGCCGGTCCATCCGGCGATTTTCTCCTGTTTGTTCGCACCGGGGAGAGCGTCGAGATCAGCGCGAACGCTTTGGGAAACGGCAGCAACGATGGCGCATATCGACGACGAGAACCAGGAAGACAAGCCGCTTGATCCGGTCATGGAGGGCGTTCGCCGCAAGATGGTGAAGCTGCAGCTGATCTCCGGTGGCATCATGGTGGTGCTGTTCCTCGCCGTCCTGGTATCGATCGTCTACAAGCTCACGCGGGACGAAGGCGGTGTCCCGCCTGTGGCTGCGCCCGCTCAGCCCTTTGCCGTGCCGTCCGATCAGCCGCTCATCCTGACCGCAAACCTGCCGGCCGGTTTCCGCGTCGTGCAGACCTCGCTCTCGGGCAGCCAGATGTTGATCTATGGCGAAAACGCTGCTGGAGAACGCAAGGCGCTCGTTTTCGATCTCGCGCTCGGACGTCTCATCGCCGACGTGACGCTGGCCGGCAACTGAGGCAGGCCGTGGAGCCCGCGCGCCTCATCGAGATCACCGACCCCGCCGATTTGAGGATCGCCGAGTTTACCGCGATCCGAGAGCGCGACCTGACCGGGAGAAACGGACAGTTCATCGCCGAGGGTACGGTGGTGCTGTCGATGCTCGCAAGGGCGCATGGCAGTGGTGGTGCGGTCCGTGCCGAAAAGCTCCTTCTCCTTAAGAACCGTGTGGCGGGGCTTTCCGATCTGATCGGGCAGTTTCCGGATGAGGTTCCCGTCTACGTGGCGGAGGCCGCCGTGCTGGATGCGATTGCAGGCTTTCATCTGCACCGCGGGGTGCTTGCGCTTGGCAGCCGTGCTGCGCCGCCCGATGTCGCCCACCTGATTGCCGCGTTGCCGGAAAGCGCGCTTGTGCTGGTCGGCTGTGGCATTTCCAATCACGATAATATCGGCGCGCTGTTTCGCAATGCCGCCGGCTTTACCGCCGATGCGGTCCTGCTCGACGAGACGTGCTGCGACCCGCTGTATCGCAAGGCGCTGCGTGTGTCCGTCGGTGCGGTGCTGGCGGTGCCGTATGCGCGCCAGGGCGGCGCCGAGGAGGTTCTCGGCACCCTCGCGGAGGCTGGTTTCGAGATCTGGGCGCTGTCGCCTTCAGGGACGGCCGAGATCGGTGCCATCGCTCCGGGACGACGCGTGGCTCTGGTCATGGGAACGGAGGGCGAGGGGCTCCCGGCAGCTATCCTTGATCGTTTCCGCTCGGCACGCATCGCACAGGCGCCGGGGCTGGATAGCCTGAATGTCGGCACAGCAAGCGGGATCGCGCTCTACGCCATTGCCCGCGCCATGGGGCGGCTCGGCTGATGCTTTGCGCTTTGCCCCGTTTCAAGCTCTCTTGAACTGATCGGTTGCCTCACTCAGCCGGCGTTGCCATGCCCGAAGCGCGGCCGATCGAGGGTTCCATGGCGAGGACGCGATCGACGAGGCTCTTCGGCTTGTCACCCGATTTCTGTGCGGCAACGATATCGCCGATGATCGACCGCTCGCCTTCCCGAACGGCCGTCAGGACGATCATCTTGGCGGCGATGTCGCCCAGTTCCTCACGCAACGCATCATCCTCGGTCGATGCCTTGGCCTTCAGCAGGCGTTCGGTCAACACCGTCTGGCTGCGGCGAATGTCGTTTTCCAGAGCGTCCGGATCGGTGGCCAGGTTGGAGTTGGCGATCTGGTCTTCTGCCATGGCTGTGTCTTTCGTTTCGGGCAGGGCGATGCCGGCTTCCCGGAGCGCGCGCTGGGCATTGCGCAACTGGGCATTTGCCGCCTTCAGCCTGGACCTGATATCGCTGAGTTCGCGTGTGCGGCGCTCCAGCAGCGAACCGGCATCGGCTCGTTCCGCCGCGTCGCGGGCGAGGATGTCCTCAAGCCGCAGAACCTTGTGTTCCTCCTGGGCAAGCCGCAGTTCGGCATCCTTGGCGCGTTTGGCCAGAAGCTTGTTTTCGCGGCGCAGCTCCTCGCGCTCGTCGCGCATGCCTTGGATGCGGGTTTTCAGCGTGTCGATCTCGGTGTCACGGCTCATCGCCTCGATGCGCATGTGATCGATATCGCTTGCTAGTCGTCCGATCCGGTGAGCGCGGTCCTCCAGTTCGACATCCTTGGCGGCGGCTGCGATTTCCACTCGCTTCAAAGTCTCGCGAATTGCGGTGATCTCCACATCGCCGCGACGGAGCTTCGAGCGCAGGTCGGCTGCCTCGGTGCTCATCTCCTCAATCTGGATCTTCAGTTCCTTGCTGTCGGAGACGAGGCGCGCTGCCTCGCTGCCGAGCATTTCGTTCTGCAGTTTGAGGCCGATCGACTTCTCCCGCTCACGGGTCAGCTCATGCTGAGTTCTGGCGTTCTCGGCGGCATAAAGTGCGCGCACCATGTCCTTCTGGGCACGGATCTCCTGCGGACTGAGCGGCATCGTCGCTTTCAGCCTGTTCTCCGTATAGAGAACGACCCGCTGGTGCACGGCCGGTGCGATCAGCATCACCAGCAGGGCTGCAGCCATAAATCCCATTCCGAAAATCAGGGCATATTCAATCACGGTCGCGCCACAGCAAGTCAGGAAGCATTAGCAGATAGTTAAGCATGGCGCAGGTCCCCCGGCAAGCCAAACGGCCGGTCCGGCGGAGGCCATCAACCAATATGGCTAACGATAGACCAGATCGAACTTGTGTGAGCCTGAGGACCGGACCTGCGCAGCCTCAGAAGGGGTTCCAGGTCGGGGCGCGTGTCAGCTTCAGATAGCCGACATTCACACCCAGCCGAGCGCCGATGCCGGTACGGATCGGCACCAGGATCACGTCGCGGCTCTTCAGCACCGTCATGCCGACGCCGGCAACAATATAGGCCGAGCCGCTGACGCCGCCATAGCGGGCATAGAGGGTGTCGACATCGGGGAGATCATAGACCAGCATCATCGTCCGGGTACCGTTGCCGCCGTAGTCTATGCCAAGCGAGGGGCCCTGCCAGAAGACGTCGTGCTGGCCGACATTCTTGGTGTAGAGCGTGCCTTCGCCATAGGTGAGGCCTGCGATCAGGGCGCCGGAGCCTTCCTGGCCGAGGATGTAGCCGTTCGGCAGGCCGTATTGCTGAAAGGCTTGTTCGATCACCTTGGCCAGAGCCCCGCTTGTCTCGCCAAAGAAGCCATGTCCGGCATCGACAACTTCCTGGATCGAATACTCTCCGGCGGCCTCGGCCGGGCGCTCGGTGAGGGCAATGCCGACCATGGCCAGCAATGCCAGGAACAGCGACCGGAGAACCGGCAAGGAGCGATGGGACGAGGGGTTCATGGTGCCTCCTGAATGCGAAGCCGACGGATTCGGCGTCTTCCTTGGGGGTAATTAAACCTAGCGGGCATCGTCTTAATAATCGGTTTACCAAATATGGTGTCATTATGGCCGAACGGCATCCGACCAAGTCGCGGCCTGCGGACGTGCGTCCGCCTGTTGCGCTGAGGGTCCACATCTTCTGGAGACGACCATGGCGAAGAACCCAAACCTCACGCTTGCAGGTCCCGATCTCGCGGCGCTGCTCTGCAGCCGCGTCTGCCACGACGTGATCTCGCCGGTCGGTGCGATCAACAATGGCCTTGAGTTGCTCGATGAAGGCGGCGCCGACGCGGATGCGATGGATCTGATCCGTACCAGCGCGCTCAACGCCTCCGTCCGGCTGAAGTTCGCCCGCCTGGCCTTTGGGGCATCCGGATCTGTGGGCGCCTCCATCGATACCGGAGAGGCCGAGAAGGCCGCGAAAGATTTCGCCCAGGCCGAAAAGAAGACCGAGGTGACGTGGAGCGGGCCGCGCGCCATCATCGCCAAGAACCGGGTCAAGCTGCTGCTCAACCTGTTCCTCGTCGCTTATGGCGCCATTCCGCGTGGCGGCTCGCTCGACATCTCTCTGGAGAGCCCGGAGACCGACGCAAAGTTCAAGATCGTGGCCAAGGGCCGCATGCTGCGTGTTCCGCCGAAATTCCAGGAGATCCTCTCTGGCCATCTCGAAGAGGCGGTCGATGCTCACACCATCCAGCCGTACTACACCATACTGCTGGCAGACGAGTGCGGCATGGAGCTGAAATGCGTGCCGAGCGAAGGCGAGATCGCCTTCACGGCCGAACTTGCGGCCTGATTCGTACCGAACCGGGACGGGACGCTGCGGTATTCGGTAACCTTTCCTTAGGCGAGCACCCCTATCATGGGGACACGTAAAGATCCCCCTGAGCGGGGAGAGGAGTCGACCATGAAGCGCTTGATGATCGCAGACAGCTCGGACATCGTTCGCAAGGTCGGCAAGAAGATCCTCGCCGAGATCGGCTATCAGGTTACGGAAGCGGGTTCCGGACGCGAGGCTCTCACGCGATGCGAACGAGAACTGCCGCATGTCATGATCGTTGATGCCGGCATGTCCGATGCACTGGACCTCATCTCGAACGTGCGGGCTTTGCCGGAAGGCAAATCCGTGCAGATCTACTATTGCGTCGTCGAGGCCGAATTGAAGGTGATGATGGCGGGCAAGCGCGCCGGTGCGAACGATTTCCTGCTCAAGCCGTTCGACCGCGAGATTCTGACCAAGACGTTCGGCGACAAGGCGATCGCCGCCTGATTCCCCTGCGAGGCTGATCTGGATTTGACAAGGCGGTGCCCTCGGGCGCCGCCTTTTTCATGCGTTACGATCGCCTCCGGATGCCCGTGCCCAAAAGCAAG
>CALSAF010000057.1:0-24099 GCA_943372805.1 Rhizobium sp. Q54 | reverse complement strand
GGCACGGACTTCGCCATTCGCGAGCGCAAGCGTGGCTTCTTCAAGACCCATCGTGATGAGGTAGTCTTCCAGCGCCTTCTCATCCTTGAGATACTGGACCGACTTCCCGCGCGAGACCTTATAAAGCGGTGGCTGGGCGATATAGAGATGGCCGCGCTCGATCAGTTCCGGCATCTGGCGGAAGAAGAAGGTGAGCAGCAGCGTTCTGATATGCGCGCCGTCCACGTCAGCATCGGTCATGATGATGATCTTGTGGTAGCGCAGCTTGTCAGCGTTGAACTCGTCCTTGCCGATCGAAGTGCCGAGCGCGGTGATCAGCGTGCCGATTTCCTGGCTCGACAGCATCTTATCGAAGCGCGCGCGCTCCACGTTCAGGATCTTGCCTCGCAGCGGCAGGATCGCCTGGTTTTCGCGGGAACGGCCCTGCTTTGCCGAACCACCTGCCGAGTCACCCTCGACGAGGAAGAGTTCGGATTTCGCCGGATCGCGCTCGGAGCAGTCTGCCAGCTTGCCCGGCAGCGACGCAATGTCGAGTGCTCCCTTGCGGCGCGTCAGTTCGCGGGCTTTGCGTGCCGCTTCACGCGCCACGGCAGCCTCAACCACCTTGCCTACGAGGATCTTCGCCTCAGTCGGGTGCTCCTCGAACCAGGTGCTCAACGCCTCATTGACGAGATTTTCAACAACTGGGCGCACTTCCGAAGAAACGAGCTTGTCCTTGGTCTGGGACGAGAACTTCGGATCAGGAACTTTGACCGACAAGACGGCCGTGAGGCCTTCACGGCAGTCTTCACCTTGCAGCGTCACCTTCTCCTTCTTGGTAATGCCGGAGCTATCGGCATAGGAGGTGACCTGACGCGTCAGCGCGCCGCGAAAACCCGCCATGTGGGTGCCGCCGTCGCGCTGTGGAATGTTGTTGGTAAAGCAGAGGACGTTCTCATGGTAGCTGTCATTCCACCACATGGCGACTTCGACGGTGATCCCGTCCTTCTCGCCCTTGATGGCGACCGGCTTGTCGACAAGAGGCTTCTTCGAGCGATCGAGGTAACGGACGAAAGCTTCCAGACCACCGTCGTAGAGCATTTCCTCCTGCCGGATGTCAGACTTGCGCTTGTCTGTCAGCAGAATACGGACACCGGAATTCAGGAAAGCGAGTTCGCGCAGGCGATGCTCGAGCGTTCCATAGTCGAAGTCGACCTTGGTGAAGGTCTCGGTGCTCGGCAGGAAGGTCACTTCGGTGCCAGACCTGCCCTCGTACTCGCCGATCACCTTCAGTGGACCATCGGCGACGCCATGAGTAAAGCTGATTTCATGTAGCTTGCCATTGCGGCGGATTCGGAGGTTGAGCTTCACCGACAGCGCGTTGACGACGGAGACGCCGACCCCGTGCAGACCGCCGGAGACCTTGTAGGAGTTCTGGTCGAACTTACCGCCCGCATGCAGCTGGGTCATGATGACTTCAGCGGCGGAGACGCCTTCGCCAGTGTGAATGTCCGTCGGAATGCCGCGGCCATTGTCGGTGACGGTGACCGAGCCATCGGCATTCAGTGTGACCGTGACGATGTCCGCATGGCCGGCCAAGGCTTCGTCGATCGCGTTGTCCACGACTTCGTACACCATGTGATGAAGGCCCGAACCATCGTCGGTATCACCGATATACATGCCGGGGCGCTTGCGGACCGCGTCCAGTCCCTTCAGAACCTTGATCGAGTCCGCGCCATATTCGGCCGGACCATCATTTTCCGCGATCGGCAAGTCGGTCATTCAGCAATCTTTCCAGTCAATTCTCAAAGGCCCTGCTGATTCGAATCAGCAGCTTCAAGTGGCCCGACTATAGGGGTTTTGGCCTGAGTTCCAAAGGCGAGGGCGTCGTTTCTCGTGGATAGAGAGGGCTTTTCGACCCCATCACGGCCGTTTTTTGGCAGCATCCAGAATATCCTGCATGTCTCGTATCACATCCGGAGAGAGCTGGCGAATCAGCCTGGCCAGATCATTGGCAAAGGCGGTGTATTCGGGCTTCATTCCGGAGGTATCTACGACCACTCGGGGATCGGAGCGGCCGGCGGTCGAGAAAAGCTCCTCGGCTTCATCCCAGATGATGTTGAAATAGCCGGCAACGCGTTGGAGAAAATCGAAATTTGGAAGGCCGCGTTTTCCATGCTCGAGCGCCGAGAGATAGGCTGGCGACACGCCGATTGCGGCGGCCATCTCCTTTTGCGACACGCCTTTTCGCTCTCTCAATTGGCGCAGCGCGTCTCCAAAGGGTGTCATCGACGATCCTGCCCGCGGCGGGACAGCCGCACATACAGGGCGCCTTCGCCGCCATGATGGCGGGCGGCGGGCTCATAAGATGAGATGAGGAAGCGAAATTCGGGCATCGCGAACCAAAGAGGGACTGCGCGCTTGAGCGCACCTTCGCTGCCGAGCGAACTTCCCTTTCCGGTGATGACGAGAACATGCCGCAAACCTCGTTCATGGGCGCGGATCATGAAATCAAGCAACATGCCATGAGCCTCGCTCTGGATCAGACCATGAAGATCGATCCTGGCTTCGAGCGAAAGATGACCCCGAGACAGCTTGCGCTTCACGGGGCGTTCGAGTGGATGATGCAGATGCCCTGTCGGCTTGCGATCGGTTTCGGTCACGGTGGAGACAGGCAGCGCTGCGCGGTTGAGCGCAGGCACGGCACTTTCCTCGATCGTGGCTTCAAACTGGTCTTCGAAACTCAGCAGTTCTTCCATGCGGCCAGGCATGGGGCGGGTCGAACGCGCGACCTTCCCCCACAGAATTCGATCTTCCGGATTGAGCTTTGGTCCACCCGACACTCAGACAAACCTCTCTGCCGCTTGCTTCGGGATGAGTATATAGAAATTTGCGGCACACCGCACTGCACCAGCCAACTCACCTGCCTCTGGACCGGAGCCGGTGAAGATATCGCCGCGGGCCGGTCCGACGATTGCGGAACCTGTATCGAGCGCCAACATGGTCCTCGCGAAGTCTCGACCACCATCCATGTGCGTAAGCCCAGGGGCATGGATGAAGAAGGGAAAGCCGAAAGTATGGATCTGGCGATCCACCGCCAGAGAGCGTCCCGCTAGCAGCGGGACCTTGGCGGCAGCAATCGGTCCACGCGCCGGATCCTCGACCTCCGCTTCGCGGAAGAAGATGTAGGATCTGTTATGCCAGAGGATTTCATCGACACGCTCGATATGTTTGGCCAGCCAGGCTCGTATCGACTGCATCGAGATTTCAGCTTCCGGAATTTCCCCAAGGTCGATGAGCAGACGGCCAATGCCGGAAAAGGCATGTCCTGCCTTGGCAGCATAGGTGATCCGTCGCAGGCGACCGTCCGGAAAGCGCAGTCTTGCTGCGCCTTGGACATGAGCGAAAAAGACATCCACCCTGGAACGCGCCCAGGCGATCTCAAGGCCCCTCCCCTCCAGCCAACCCTCATCAATCTGCCGACGGTCCGGATAGGGACGAAGTCCGTCGCCGGACCGCATAGCAAACACATAGGAGGGATCGAGATCCGGTGGCCGATTGGTGACATCCACATCAACAAGATCATCGGGACGTCGGTAGAACGGGTGGCAGTAAATCGAATCCGGCCGATCGCTGACTTCGACCTCCGGCTCGTAGAAGGCCGTGACAAGGCCCGATCCCTTCCCGCCGAGCTCGATCCTAAATGGTCTCGTCTCCCTTTCAAAGAAAGCCCGTGCCTCCGCTTCTTCCGGAGGCGCCGTGCTTCCAGCGCTGGCGAGAAACGGCATGAGGTCATCCGACGTAAGCCCGGCGGCGCCCATCTTGTACGGCTTCACGGATTGCAGGTGATTCCTGCAATCGTTCATGGCGGCCCAAAGAACTCTCGGGTCATCATGGTTCCAGCCCGGCAGATCCCTAAAGCGGACTGGCACAAGACGGAAGTCGGAACTTGCCTCGCTCATTGTTCCGCTTCGGTTGCGATCAGCTTCCAGTTCGGATCACGCGAGCGGACGTCTCGGGCAAAGGTCCAGACGTCGTTGACTTCCGACACGGCCTCAGAGTCGCCATCGATCATCGCGCCTGACTTGTCAAAGGTGGCCGTGATCAGCTGGCTGACTATTCGAACAGTCACCTGCTCCTCGTTATCCCGCGCCGACGCCTGCGTGATGTCGGCTTTCTCTATTCCGACAAAGGTAGACTTCACGGTTTCACCCCGGCTTTCCCGATCGGCAATTGCACTCTCGAAACCGTCGAACACGTCGCGCGACAGAAGACCCTTGAGGGTTTTCCGATCGCCGTCGGCATAGGCCATGACAATCATCTCGTAAGCGATCTTGGCGCCGTTGAGAAACTCCTTCGGACTGAAGCTCGGATCATGACGCAGAAGCTCACGTAGCTGGTCATTCAGTGCCGTGCCAGCAGGCGCGTAGGAATCGACCGCCGCAAAGCGTTCCTCGCCGGTCGCCTCGTCGCGGCGCGGCAAGGTCACAACCTTGCCGTCATCACGAGCTGGACCCTTCAGGTCGCGTTGCGCAAAGGGATCAAAGGGGGGCTTTTCATGGCCCGTGCGGCGTCCGAGCACGCTGCGGAGCTGAAAGAATATCAGCACCGCCGCCACCAGGAAGAACAATGTAACGAAATCGCTAGATCCCATGAATACCGCCAGGCTTGATTGAATTTGGTTTTTCGATCTCCCATATAGTCACCAGCGCCCAATCATTCAAATGGCGTGACGCATTCTTTGCAGCGAGTGTGCGCCGGCTCTTGCGATATCGAGATCACAAAGGCGTTTGGAGTTACCCATGCGCCTTCCCTTGGTGCTCATTCTTCTTGCACCGCTCCTCGAAATAGCGAGCTTCATCATTGTCGGACGCGCGATTGGCTTGCTTGCGACGCTTGGGCTGGTTGTGCTGTCAGCCATGATCGGGCTGGCATTACTGCGGTTCCAGGGTGCCGGTATTCTGCGTCAACTGCAGACGGAAGCTCAACGGGGCGTGGACCCGGGACAAGAGCTCGTGCATGCCGCACTTTTGGTCGTTGCGGCCTTCCTGCTGATCGTGCCGGGCTTCTTCGGCGATATCGTCGGTCTCCTGCTCTTCATCCCGTTCGTCCGCAAGTTGGCCTGGCGCCTGATCAAGCCCAGGATCGTCGTGCAGAGCGGCTTTTCTCATGGCGGTTTCCAAGCGAGACGGTCAGTTGATCCCGACGTGGTGGATCTTGACGACGACGAGTTCCGACGCGAGCCGAACCCAAACTCACCTTGGCGGGATCCTCGGATCGGTGACAGCTGACGTGGTCCGAACCGGGATCGCCCAGGGTTGTAAGGTCTTGGTTCAAATGTTAGATGGCCAGAGCAGTTCATTTCGAGGAAACGCCCTATGGCCGACAATAATCAGGGAACGACTTCTCCGTCCCTCAACATTCTTGCCCAGTACATCAAGGATTTTTCGTTCGAGAATCCGGGTGCACCGCGGTCTCTGCAGGCACGTGACAAGGCGCCGGCCATCAACATCAATGTCAACGTCAACGCCAACCCGCTCTCCGACAACGACTTCGACGTCGTGCTGGCACTGAATGCGGAAGCCAAGGACGGCGACAAGGTGGTCTTTGTCACCGAACTCGTCTATGGCGGCGTCTTCCGCATTTCCGGCTTTCCGCAGGAGCATATGCTCCCCGTGCTCTTTATCGAATGCCCGCGGCTTCTCTTCCCGTTCGCCCGTCAGATCGTCGCCGACGCGACGCGCAATGGTGGCTTCCCTCCGCTGATGATCGATCCGATCGACTTCGCCCAGATGTTTGCCCAGCGAGTTGCCGAAGAACAGTCGCGCGCAAAGGGACAGTCGGCGCCCAACTGAGATCGGCATCTCATGCCCCTGATATGGAAAGGGCCCTTCGCGGGCCCTTTTTTCATGTGCTGTATTTCGACCAGATCGCCTTGCCGCCGAGACGCACGACAAGCTTCGCATGTTCGCCCGTCTCGGAAGCGGTCAGGCGCGGAGGCAGCTGACGCGGCCGGTCGTAGCTGATCTCGATCAACTCCGTGACGTCGCTCGCCTGCTTCCGCCTGGTTTCCACGGAAGTCAGGCCAAGTGCCGCCTGCCGTCCACCCAGCATTTCAATATAGACTTCCGCCAGAAGTTCCGAATCGAGCAAGGCGCCATGCTTTGTTCGATGGGAGTTGTCGATCCCGTATCGCCGGCAAAGAGCGTCAAGCGAATTGGGGCCCATCGGGTGCTTCCGACGCGCCAGCGCCAGGGTATCAATGACCATATCCGACGGAACCGGTGGCAGGTTGAGCCGATCGAATTCCGCGTTGATGAAGCCCATGTCGAAGTTTGCGTTGTGCGCAATCCACTTTGCACCGTCGAAGAATTCCTGAAGCTCCGCAACGACATCGGCGAAGCTCGGCTTGCCCTTCAGGAAATCGTCGGTGATCCCGTGGACCGCCAACGCGTCGGGATGAACCTTTCGATCGCCCGGATTGATGTAGACGTGAAAGGTGCGTCCGGTTGGGAAATGGTTGAGCAGCTCGATGCCGCCGATTTCGATGACACGATCCGCCTTGTTGTCGAGCCCAGTCGTTTCCGTATCGAAAATGATCTCACGCATGATCGTCCCGTGCCAACTTTCCTCGCAGTTCTTCCAGAATCGTTTTGACCTGCTCCCTGGCCTTGTCAATCCCCTGCCCTGTGTCGATCACGTAGTCCGCCCGTGCCCGCTTGTCGGCATCAGGGAGCTGTCTCGAAAGGATCAAGTCGAGCTTCTCCTTCGTCATTCCCGACCTGGCCATGACACGTTGTCTTTGGACCTGTTCTGCGCAACTGACGACGACCACCTTATCGACCCGCGCCTCTGCCCCAGTCTCGAAGAGTAGTGGGATATCCAGGAGAGCTATCGGCTCGCCGAGTTTACGATTACGAGCGAGGAAGTCTGCCTCGCATGCCCGCACCAGCGGGTGAACGATGGATTCCAGGCGCTTGAAGTTAGCCGGATTCTTCGCCAGATTCTCCGAAAGGCGTTGACGATCGACAACGCCATTGACGATCACTTCCGGGAAAACCGCCTGGATGGGCGCAACAGCTTGTCCACGATAGAGATCGTGGACCACCTGATCGGCATCATTCACCGGGATACCCTGCTCCGCGAACAGTCCTGCCGTTGTCGACTTTCCCATTCCGATAGACCCGGTGAGTCCGATCACGATCATGCGTGCGTCTCGATGTCCATGAGCACCACGTTTCGCAACTCCTCCGTCACCTCTGGCAGGACGCCGAACCACTTCTGGAAACCTGGTGCCGCCTGGTGCAACAGCATACCAAGCCCGTCGACCGTCGAGAGACCTGCTTTCTCGGCCTGAAGAAGAAATGGTGTTTGCAGAGGCACATAGACGATGTCCGTCACGAGCCCATCGCTGCGCATTCGATCGAAGCGAAGAGCCGGTGCCGGAGTACCATCCATGCCGAGCGAACTGGTGTTGACGAACAGGCCGGCATCCACGAGCAGCGCGTCCAGCGCGTCGAGCCCGTGAGCCTCCAGAGGCTCGCCAAACCGATCGACCAGTTCACGTGCCCGTTCCACGGTCCGGTTGACGACATGGATCTCACTCAGTCCGCGATCACGGAGAGCCTGCAGAATGGCCCGGCTGGCTCCCCCGGCACCCAGGACCACGGCTGACCCAAGGCGGTCCCATCCCGGGCGGCGTGAATCTAGGTTTGCAACGAAGCCAAAGCCATCCGTATTGGTCGCATGCAGCAGACCGTCTTCCAACCAGAGTGTATTGGCGGCCCCGAGCTCCTCGGCGACTGGATCAACCATATCAGCGAGGCGGCACGCCGCCTCCTTGTGCGGTATAGTGACATTGCCACCGCAGTAAAAGCTATCCGGTTGTTTCAATAGGTCGATGAAGTCGGCAAAGTCCTCCGGAGCGACGGAAACTTTCTGATAGGATCCGGTCAGTTCATGCTTCTCAAGCCAGTAACCGTGGATGAGAGGAGACCGCGAGTGCTTGATCGGGTAGCCGGCGACAAAGGCGCGTGGGACGATTGTTTCACGTGAATCATGCATGGTTAACACCGTATTGACGCAGAGCCGTAAGAAGAGGCAGCAAAGGCAGGCCGAGAATGGTGAAGTAGTTGCCATCAATGGCGTCGAAGAGCTGGATACCCTCCCCTTCAAGCTGATAGCAACCGACACTGCTCATGAGTGCCTCACCGTTGCGCTCGATGTACCCGGCCAAAAAAAGATCGGAGAATTGACGCATCTGCATTCCTGCCCGGTCCACATGACTCCAGAGAACATCCCCGTTCCGCACCAGGCAAATGGCGCTATTGAGCGAGTGCTCTTGCCCACGCAATATCTCAAGTGTCCGTCTCGCATCTTCAAGTGTTTGCGCCTTGTGGAAGATCCGATCACCAAGCGACATCGTCTGGTCGCAACCGACTACCACCGCCTCCGGCATTCTGGCTGAAACCTCTCGGGCCTTGGCAATCGCCAGGTGCAAAGCGACGGACACCGGATCCCTCTGATCGGCAGGCAGGCGTTCCTCGATCACCCGCTCATCCACCGATGCCGGAACGACCTCAAACACCAACCCAGCATTTTCCATCAGCTTGCGGCGCACGGTGCTGCCCGACGCCAATATCAGTGGTGAAGCCATCATCGAAACCTTTGTCATGAAAGCGAACCCGGCTTAGCGTGCCTTGGGACGAAGGGCAACGATCGCGGCGGCTGTCTCTTCGATGGAACGCCTGGTGACGTCAATCAGCGGCCAGTTGTTCCGTGCGCAGAGGGCGCGCGCGTATTTGAGCTCTTCCGTGATCGATGCGCGGTCGACATATTCACTCCGGTCGTATCCTGCGGTCGCACCCAGAACGCGATTTTCGCGCACTTGCGAAATCCGATCTGATGTTGCGATCAATCCGACGATCAGCGGGCGTGCGGCCTTGAGCAGAGCCTCCGGCAACGGGACACCTGGAACAATGGGAAGATTGGCGGTCTTTATGCCCCTGTTGGCGAGGTAAATGCTGGTGGGTGTCTTGGAGGTTCGGCTGATGCCGATGATGACCACGTCAGCATGATCGTAGTCTTCAGGTGCCTGGCCATCATCATGGTCCATGGTGAAGTTCAGCGCTTCGATTCGGGCAAAATACTCGGCGTTCAGAACGTGCTGTGCACCGACTCGCCCGCGCGAGGGAGCGCCGAGATAAGTCTGAAATTTGTCGATGATCGGTGCGAGGACATTGACGCAAGGCAATCCGAGCTCGTGGCACCCCGTTTCGATAAGGGCCGCAAGATCCTGGTCGACGATGGTGTAGAGCACGATGCCAGGTTCCCGGTCGATTGCATCTATAAGTGCCTTGATCTGCTTCTTGCTGCGGATGAGGGGATAGACGTGTTCAATCGCGTTCGAACCGCGGAACTGTGCCGCCGCTGCTCGTCCTGCAGAGATCAGAGTCTCCCCGGTTGAGTCAGAAATCAGATGGAGATGGAAGAAGTTTTTCCGGTTCTCCACGATCTTCTCCATGCCCTGTTGATTGTCCGGGATAAACGGACCTAACGACGGGAGGTTGGCGACGGCAAGAGGAAAAGTGCCGATTTATCCACAATTGATCCCCGGTTGGGTGCCGCTTTCGCCGCTCTGTGAATTGCGGTGATTCATGCAATCTCTTCGGGGATCATCGACTCTTCGTGCACAAACAGGATGCAAGTTAAGACCCATTTAAACTATTGAAAAAGCAAATTAATTTCGACTTATCCCCATAATCCCAGAAGCTTGGACGGAGTCTGTGTTCGGATGTGCTCGATAACGCGGAGGTTGGGAACAAAGTGTGGGGTTGCATTAATCCTTGATAGTCAGAGACTCTTAGAAATAGAAGAAGATTCAATATCTCTTTTCTTTATTGAAAGGGCTTGAGCCTTGAGCACGCCGAACCGTAAAGTCCTGAACGTTCTCAAGGGTGAGACGGTCACCCCGCCTCCAATCTGGCTGATGCGACAGGCAGGTCGCTATCTGCCGGAGTATCGGGAAACTCGGCAGAAGGCTGGCAGTTTTCTCGATCTCTGTTATTCGCCAGAGTTTGCGACAGAGGTGACGTTGCAGCCCATCAGGCGTTATGGCTTCGACGCAGCAATCCTGTTCTCCGACATTCTCGTAATACCCGACGCTCTGCACCGGAATGTCACTTTTACCGAAGGTCACGGACCCCAGATGGATCCGATTGACGAAGCTGGAATTCTGACCTTGTCAGACGCAGGTGTGATGGAACACCTGAAACCGGTGTTCGAGACAGTCACTCGTCTGCGCAGGGAATTGCCTCAGGAGACGACGCTTCTCGGTTTCTGTGGGGCACCCTGGACCGTTGCGACTTACATGATTGCCGGCCATGGGACGCCTGATCAGGCTCCGGCCAGACTTTTCGCCTATCGACATCCGCAGGCGTTTCGAAGGCTTCTCGATGTTCTTGCCGATATTTCGGCTGAATATCTCTTGGAGCAGATCGACGCTGGTGCTGATGCCGTCCAGATCTTCGACTCCTGGGCAGGTGTTCTCGGCGAGGCTGAGTTCGAAGCCTATGCAGTCGAGCCGGTAAGGCGCATCATCGAATCGGTCAGGTCGCGTCGACCGCATGCCAAAGTCATCGCGTTTGCAAAGGGCGCCGGGATCTTGCTGAAGCAGTACCGTCAAAAGACAGGTGCTGACGCGATTGGTCTGGACTGGTCAGTGCCTCTGAGTTTTGCCGTAGAGTTGCAGAAGGATGGTCCGGTACAGGGCAATCTCGATCCAATGCGGGTTGTAGCGGGCGGCTCCGCCTTGAGTGAAGGAATTGATGCCATTCTCCAGGCGCTTGGCCATGGTCCACTGATATTCAATCTTGGACATGGAATCACGCCTCAGGCGAATCCTGCTCATGTGACGGATCTGGTAGCCCAGGTCCGTAGTTTCCGGTGAGATGATGGAAAGACAGATTGACGCGAACCCGGGCGCCAGGGCCGGACGTAAAGCAGCGGTGGCCCTCGGCTTCTTTGCCGTGATCGGTGGTGGTATCATGCTTGCCGGACCTGACCAGGCATATCCCTGGATCAAGGCGCTTCATGTCATTGCCGTCATTTCCTGGATGGCCGGCCTGCTCTACCTTCCGCGCCTTTTCATCTACCATTGTGATTGTGATCCAGCGTCCGAGCAGGCGCAGACCTTTGCTGTAATGGAGGCCCGGTTGATGCGCGTGATCATGACTCCGGCCATGGTCGTATCCTGGATCCTGGGGCTCTATCTCGCCTGGCAGGTGTTCGCCTTCCAGGGCGGATGGCTACATGCCAAGATCCTCGCGGTTGTCGCATTGTCTGGCGTGCACGGATATTTCTCCAAGGCCGTCAAGGCGTTCGGCCGCGGGGACTACATCGGGACTCCGCGCTACTGGCGGATGATGAACGAAGCTCCGACCCTGCTGATGATCGTAATCGTCGTGCTCGCGGTCGTAAAACCCTTTTGAGGTTTTTGGCTGATCGCTTTATTTTCGCAACCGAGGGCTTTTCGCTTGCGGTCGAATCCACGAGTCGCTATTTTCGCGCCACCTCCTCTATTGGCTTGCGTAATATTCAGTCATTTGCGGCCTTCGCGATCGTACCGAATTCCACCAGCTCGCCGCTCCCCTTCAAAATTCTATCTGACGTGGTCCCTCTTCATGGCTGAAATGAAGCTACAAGAACTCAAAAGCAAATCGCCGACCGATCTCCTGACATTTGCCGAATCGCTCGAAGTCGAGAACGCGAGCACCATGCGCAAGCAGGAGCTGATGTTTGCGATTCTGAAGATGCTGGCGAGCCAGGACGTTGAGATCATCGGTGAGGGCGTCGTGGAAGTCCTGCAGGACGGCTTCGGTTTCCTTCGCTCTGCGAACGCGAATTATCTTCCAGGCCCGGACGATATCTATATCTCGCCCTCCCAGATTCGGCGGTTCTCCTTGAAGACCGGTGATACGGTTGAGGGTCCGATTCGTGGTCCGAAGGAAGGCGAGCGGTATTTCGCGCTTCTGAAGGTCAATACGATTAATTTCGAGGATCCCGAGAAAATCCGTCATAAGGTTCATTTCGACAACCTGACGCCGCTTTATCCGAACGAGCGCTTCAAGATGGAACTCGATGTTCCCACATCGAAAGATCTGTCTGCCCGGGTCATTGATCTGGTCGCACCGCTCGGCAAGGGTCAGCGCGGACTCATCGTGGCACCGCCGCGTACTGGTAAGACTGTACTTCTGCAGAATATCGCCCATTCCATTACGGCGAATCATCCGGAGTGCTACCTGATCGTGCTTCTGATTGACGAGCGTCCTGAAGAAGTGACGGATATGCAGCGTTCCGTTCGCGGCGAAGTCGTATCGTCGACCTTCGACGAACCGGCTGTTCGGCACGTGCAAGTCGCCGAGATGGTCATCGAGAAGGCAAAGCGTCTGGTGGAGCATGGACGTGACGTCGTTATCCTGCTCGATTCGATCACGCGCCTCGGCCGTGCCTACAACACCGTTGTTCCCTCTTCCGGCAAGGTTCTGACTGGTGGTGTGGACGCAAATGCGCTGCAGCGTCCGAAACGCTTCTTTGGTGCCGCACGTAACATCGAGGAAGGCGGGTCGCTGACCATCATCGCGACAGCCTTGATCGACACGGGCAGCCGAATGGACGAAGTCATCTTCGAAGAGTTCAAGGGTACCGGCAACTCGGAAATTGTGCTGGACCGCAAGGTTGCGGACAAGCGCATTTTCCCGGCGATGGACATCTTGAAGTCCGGTACGCGTAAGGAAGATTTGCTTGTGCCGCGGCAGGACCTCCAGAAGATCTTTGTCTTGCGCCGCATTCTCGCGCCGATGGGCACCACGGATGCGATCGAATTCTTGATCGACAAGCTGAAGCAGACCAAGAACAACGGCGATTTCTTCGACTCCATGAACACCTGACGGGTTCCGGCTCTGGCTGGGGCTCCTTGGGCAGCGGGAGGAGCTATGTGACGAGTACTCCATCCGATACGATCTTTGCGCTTGCTTCGGGCGGCCTACCTTCAGGTGTTGCCGTTATCAGGATCAGCGGGCCTGTCTGCCGTGTCATTGTGGAGACGATGGCAGGCGAATTGCCACCGGCACGCGTGGCTACTTTGCGCTCTATCCGTTCCCTGGATGGACAGGTGCTCGACCGGGGACTTGTTGTTTTTTTTGCAGGGCCCCACTCATTCACGGGGGAAGATTGTGCAGAATTCCAGCTTCATGGAGGACGCGCTGTCGTCAATGCGGTTCTCCATTGCTTAGCCGGATTCCCTCAGTCACGGCTGGCGGAAGCTGGTGAATTCTCGAAACGTGCTTTCGCCAACGGCAAGATGGATCTCGTAGAGGTCGAAGGTCTTGCGGATCTGCTTGCTGCCGAGACCGAGATGCAGCGTCGGTTGGCAAGTGAGCAAGCAGGTGGCCGACTTTCCGCTGTCTACGAGGGTTGGAGGGAGAAGCTGATAGTGGCTCGTTCCATGCTCGAGGCGGAATTGGACTTTAGTGACGAAGGCGATATTCCCGGGTCCGTTTCCGATCGGGTCTGGGTTGGCGTCTCGGAACTGAAAGATGAAGTCGATCGCGTACTTGGTGACCTTCGGGCAGGCGAGATCATTCGTGATGGCTTCAAGGTGGCGCTCGCCGGGCGTCCGAATGTCGGTAAATCGAGCCTGATGAATGCCCTGGCAGGCCGTGATGTCGCTATCGTCACACCGATCGCCGGCACAACGCGTGATGTGGTGCATTGCGAACTGGACATCCGCGGATACAAGTTCGATCTCTACGATACAGCGGGCGTACGGGAAACAGGCGACCTTGTCGAGCAGGAGGGTATCCGCCGCGCAATTCGCACGGTCGAAGGCGCCGACCTTGTCCTCGAGCTCATCGACCTCTCTCAGGCGCCGGACCAGGTGTCAGAGTTCATTGGTCCAGCGACAAGGATAGGCACTAAAGTCGATCTCGTTGAACCGGAAGCGGCTTCCCTGCATGGTTGTGATTTTGTCGTGTCCACGGTGGATGGACGTGGGTTGGATGAGTTGAGAGATTACCTACTGGACTGCGTCAAGAAGCGTACTGACGTCAGTAGTCTTGCAATTCCAAGTCGTTTGAGGCATGCACAGCGCCTGCGCTCCGCTTCTGGTTTCCTCAGCTCTGCCCTTCAGGGTGAGTTCAAGCCTCTGGAATTACGCGCAGAGGACTTGCGCCTGGCATCTGTCGAACTGGCGCGCGTCACGGGTCGTATCGATACCGAAATGCTTTTGGGCAAAATTTTCTCCGAATTCTGTGTCGGCAAGTGATTCACGTGAAACAGGGTGGATAGAAACATGTCTGGGACGCTTTTTGACGTCATCGTCGTTGGCGGTGGTCACGCAGGTACGGAAGCTGCCGCTGCTGCGGCCCGTATGGGCGCGCAAACCGTTCTGGTCACCCACCGTGCAGACACTATCGGTGTGATGTCTTGCAACCCGGCGATTGGGGGCCTGGGTAAGGGGCACCTCGTTCGCGAGATCGATGCTCTCGATGGATTGATGGGCAGGGCGGCAGACGAGGGTGGCATTCAGTTCCGTATGCTCAATCGCAAAAAGGGCCCAGCCGTCTGGGGTCCCCGCACACAAGCGGATCGGAAACTATACAGAAACGCCGTTCAACGGTACCTGAAAGATATACCCAACCTCACCATCGTCGAAGGCGACGTGATCGGTCTTATTCGAGTCGGTACCGAAATTAACGGAATACGCCTGCAGGATGGTTCGCAGCTGATTGCGAAAGCTGTGGTTCTGACCACGGGTACGTTTCTAAACGGTCTCATTCATATTGGTGATCGGCAGATCCCTGCGGGACGGGTCGGCGAAGCCCCTGCCCTTGGTCTTAGCGGAGATCTTAGTGCCATTGGACTGACTTTGGGGCGATTGAAGACGGGCACGCCTGCGCGCCTAGATCGCAGGAGTATCCGTTGGGACGCCTTGGAGAAGCAGGAGGCAGACGTTGACCCAATACCCTTCTCGTTCATGACCGATCGGATCACCACGCCCCAGATTGCCTGCGCAATCACGCGGACGACATCAAAGACCCACGAGATCATTCGAGAGAATATTCATCGTTCCGCCATGTATTCGGGGCAGATTGAGGGAGTGGGCCCACGTTACTGCCCGTCGATCGAGGACAAGATCAATCGTTTCGGAGACCGTGACGGGCATCAGATTTTTCTCGAACCGGAAGGTCTGGATGACGACACAGTCTATCCAAATGGTATCTCTACCTCGCTTCCGGAGGAAGTTCAGGATGCCTTCATACGATCGATTCCCGGCCTCGAAGACGTTCATATCCTGCAAGCTGGCTATGCGATCGAATATGATTATGTTGATCCCCAGCAACTGGATCTCACGCTTGGTGTTAAGACGACCCGCGGACTGTATCTTGCCGGACAGATCAATGGCACGACAGGATACGAGGAAGCTGGTGCGCAGGGGCTGGTCGCCGGCTTGAATGCAGCGCTCTTTGCCGCTGGCTCTGCGCCGACAGTCTTCAGTCGGACTGAGTCTTATATCGGGGTGATGATCGACGATCTGACGTCTCGTGGTGTCGCAGAACCCTATCGGATGTTCACCTCGCGCGCCGAGTATCGGTTGTCTCTCCGGGCCGATAACGCTGACATGAGGTTGACTCCTCTTGGTATCGGACTGGGGTGTGTTTGCTCTGAGCGGCGGGCGAAATTTCTTGACTATCAGCAGCAGCGCCTCGGTCTGTTTGAGGCGTTGGGTGGCTTGGTGAGCTCGCCAAATGAAATGGCTGCTGCAGGGGTTTCCGTCAACCAGGATGGCCGTCGTAGGTCGGCGCGCGAGATACTGTCTTATCCAGATGTCTCCTGGTCTGACGTTGTGAAGATATGGCCTGATCTTGCGTCCTATGATGAGAAAATCTCCGATGCCGTTTCGATTGATTGCCTTTATGAGATCTACCTGGAACGGCAGAGTGCTGACATCCGGAGTGTTCGTGCAGAGGAAGAGCGTGCTATCCCCGTGGATTTCGACTATTTGTCCCTATCGGGATTGTCCAACGAACTGAAGGGCAAGCTCGGCGCACTTCGCCCGCACAATGTCGCGCAGGCATCGCGAATCGAGGGAATGACACCGGCTGCCGTGGCGCTGCTGGTTGGTCACCTCCGCAAGGCAACGAATTCGAGGTTGGCGTCTTGATGAGAATGTCCTCTGCCACATCGCCTGGAGTTACTGTTTCACGTGAAACGCAGGAACGACTGGAAAAGTTCGCAAACCTGTTCCTGAAATGGTCGGCCAAGATAAATCTGGTCGCGCCATCGACAATGGAACAGCTGTGGTCGCGCCATATTTTGGATTCATTACAACTCCGAAACATCTCGCCTTTGCCTGGTCGCTGGATCGACATCGGCAGTGGCGGCGGCTTTCCCGGGATAATCATGGCGATCGTCCTGGCAGAGTCCGAGGATGGATGGGTGGATCTTGTGGAGAGCAATCACAAAAAGTGCAGCTTCTTGCGTATGGCCCTCACCGAGACTGGGGGGCGAGGATCCGTTCATCCGCTTCGGATCGAAGATGCGGCTAAAAATCTGCCTGCACCCGATTGTATATCCGCCCGCGCACTGGCGGAGCTCGATCTTCTGTTCGATTACGCCCGTCCATGGGCGGAGAAGAATGACAAGCTCAAATTGCTCTTTCATAAAGGGCGGGATTATCAAACGGAGATCGATAAAGCGCGTGGTCGCTGGGACTTCGATCTGATAAAACACCAAAGCGTGGTCGAGGAAGATTCCGTGATCCTGGAGATCACCTCGCTGACACGCAGGGTTTAACGCTTCGGGTGCCAAATGAGTCTCGAAAAGAACCGTATCATTACCATCGCCAATCAGAAGGGCGGTGTGGGAAAGACCACGACGGCCATCAATCTTGCTACAGCCCTAGCGGCGATCGGTGAGAAGGTGCTGATTGTCGACCTCGACCCCCAGGGTAATGCCAGCACCGGACTTGGCATTGATCGTCGCGATCGACATCTGTCGTCCTACGATGTCCTGATCGGCTCTCATTCGATCACCGAGACGGCTCTGGAAACGGCGGTACCGAACCTGTCCATCGTCCCTTCGACGATGGACCTGCTTGGGTTCGAAATGGAAATTTCGCAACAGTCTGACCGTGTCTTCCGTTTGCGCAAGGCGCTCAATCTGGATGACGCGCGGGCCTACAGCTACGTGTTGTTGGACTGCCCCCCCTCCTTCAACCTTCTGACGATGAACGCGATGGCCGCCGCACATTCGGTTCTCGTACCGCTGCAGTGTGAGTTTTTCGCGTTGGAGGGGCTCAGTCAGTTGCTCGAGACCATCAATCAGGTCCGGCAGACCGTCAATCCGACACTCGATATCCAAGGTATCGTCCTGACTATGTTTGACTCGCGCAACAATCTGGCGCAGCAGGTGGTAAGCGACGTACGCGAACATCTCGGCGAGAAGGTCTACGCGACCCTCATTCCACGGAATGTCCGAGTTTCCGAGGCGCCATCCTATGGTAAGCCGGCTATTCTTTATGATCTCAAATGCGCGGGTAGCCAGGCTTATCTGCAGTTAGCCTCAGAGGTCATTCAGCGTGAACGGCAGCGAAAAGCAGCCTAATCTTCGTACAAGGGTGTGAGTATGAGCGAAGACGTATCGAAACGACGCCTCGGACGTGGTCTGGCGGCTTTGATCGGAGAGATGGATCAGCCCGTTCCGGCCGGGGAAGCGCGTTCGAGCGTCAATCCGGATCGTACTGTACCGATCGAGTTCGTTGCTCGCAGCCCTAAGAACCCGCGTCGCTATTTCGATGAAGCGGAACTTCAGGATCTCGCTGGTTCAATCCGCCAGCACGGCATCGTGCAGCCGGTTGTAGTTCGAACAATCGGTGTCGATCGATATGAGATCATCGCCGGTGAACGGCGCTGGCGCGCTGCGCAACTGGCCGGTCTGGTGCAGATCCCGGTCATTGTCCGGGACGTCGATGATCGCACAGCCCTGGAATTGGCTATCGTTGAAAACGTGCAGCGCGCTGATCTCAATCCTCTGGAAGAGGCTCTGGGGTATGAGCAGTTGATCGCAGAGCACGGATATACACAGAATGACCTCGGTGAAATCATCGGGAAAAGCCGCAGCCATGTTGCCAACAGTCTTCGCCTGCTGAAGTTGCCGGACCCCGTTCGCGACATGCTGGCGGATGGCAGTCTTTCCGCCGGTCATGCCCGCGCGCTGGTCTCGACACCAGACCCTGTGACACTCGCTAAGACAATTGCGCAGAAGGGTCTGTCGGTTCGCGATGCCGAAAAGCTGGCGCAGAACCATATCAAGGCACAAAGTTCTCCTGCGCCTGCGGAAATCCGCGATGTAAAAGATTCTGATACGGTTGCCCTTGAGCGGAGCCTCTCCGACCGGCTCGGCCTGTCCGTATCCATAACACACAAAGGTGGCGGCGGTCAGCTGAGGATCAATTACAAGACCTTGGACCAGTTGGAAGAGATCTGCCGCCTGCTCGAGGCTCGTTAGGCACTGCGATTTCGCCGGGCGGACTGCAAGGTTGTTGCAAGCAGTGTTTGGATGGCAGTGTTGTCTTCCAGTGCTGCATTCTGGCGTGTTTGAAGGATCGCCGCATTCAGCCTGGCGGTCTCGCGCGCGATGTCCGAACTGTTCCAGTTCCGTAACGCTTTCTCGATGATGGGTTTGCGTTTGAAATGGATCCCACGCCCGAGCGTCTGCATGACCTGCCCTGCCTGTTGCTGTCGCTCCTCCATCTCCAAACGCATGGTTTCCAGAAGTTGCAGCTGTTTCATTGTTCCCTGAAGCACAAGGAAGACTGCCGTCTTGGAGGCGATGACTTTCTGCACCGCATGGAGGAATCCATCGGGATCCCCGCTCAGAACGGCATCCACAACTTCATCGGTAGAGACGGCACTGGCATCCCCCACGATATCTAAGACGTGCTGCTCATCTACCAGTTCATCCTTGAGGCAGTAGAGGATCAGCTTCTGTATCTCGTTGCGGGACGCGATTCGATCACCGCCGATGGACTCCAGCAGCAGCTCTCGCGCCGCCGGCGTGATCCTCAAGTTGCTCGCGGCCATTTCTGCATCAATGAGGGCACTCAAAGCCCGGGCATCGTCCTGATAGCAGGGGATGCAGGCGATGCTGCGCTCGGATTCGGCGACCTTGCGCAGAGCGGAGCCCTTTTTCAGGTCGCCGGCCTCGATCAGTACATAGCTTCCTTCTGGTGCATGTGTCGCGAGATGAGATAGACCGTCGACCAGTTGTTTTTCATTGGCCGCGCCACGGATCCAGATCAGTTTCTCTCCACCGAACAAACCGAAGGCGTTCACCTCATCAATAAGGCGTCCAGGATCCGCCTGGATATCGCCGATGTCCAGGCGAATCAGTGCAAAACCATCGCTGAGATCGACACCGGTCGTCTTTGCTATCTGTGCTGCCCGTTCTGCCACGAGACCGCGGTCTGGTCCGTAGATGACAAAAAGCCGATAATGTCGGGCAGACTTTTGAAGAAATCCTTCAAACTCGTGAGACTTGATCTCCGCCATGGTCGCCTTCAGCGACCAAGCGCCATGGAAAGGTCCGCATAGATGAGTTCCGCCAATTCGCGTGCTGCACGATCCTCGGCGTCCCGTACGGCGCGCAGTTTTGCGAACTCCTGTCTTGGATAGTCGAACAATGCGACCGTCTGTCGACGTCCCGTCTTCAGCACGGTATCGTCCGATATCCGCTTCAGCGTGTAGCTGCCGGTTGCCACGGCACGGCCGGAATTCGGCGTGTCCGCCCCTTTTTCCAGAAGCACACCCGACACGGAAGTGCTCACGGTGAGGTCAACCCGATACTCTGGTGTCTTGGTTTCATCCCCACCGCTTGTCAGGAAAATCAGGCGGTTGCGGGTCTCCAGGCCGACACGGCTCGTTGCTTCAGAATAGGCAATAGCCGCGAGCGCGCCGCGTGTTTCACCATTCGTGTCCTGATACAGAGGGCGTGCCTGGCAACCTGCCAGAAGAAGCGCGGCTCCGATCAGAAGCGAGCGCCGAAGCACCGTGGATGGCTTGAGTTCAGAGGACAATATTCACGATCCTTAGCGGGACGACGATGATCTTCTTCGGAGCCTGACCGTTGAGGGCGGCCTTCACGGCGTCGAGAGCCAAAACAGCTTCCTGTACAGCATTCTGGTCTGCGTCGCGGGCGATTGTCAATTCCGCACGCTTCTTGCCGTTGATCTGAACGGGCAGAACGACCTCGTTCTCTGCAACCAGTGTCTCCTCGAATTGCGGCCAGTCGGCCTTGGCGACAAGACCGCCATTGCCGAGGACAGACCAGCATTCTTCCGCCAGATGCGGGGTCATGGGTGCAATGAGTTGGACAAGGATCTCAGCCGCATTGCGTACTGCGGCCACGTATGCCGCATCGCCCTGCCCGGCGGCGACATTTGCCAAAGGCCCAGCAAGGGCGTTGACCAATTCGTAGATACGGGCGATCGCCTTGTTGAAGGCGAGCTTGTCGAGGTCCGCCTGAACGGCTTTCAAGGTCTTGTGAGCAATCTGCGAAACCGCGAGACCATCGCCCTCCCGAGCCGGAGCCGGCTTCACGGACTTCAGCCTTTCCGCTGCTTCGGAAACCAGACGCCAGACGCGCTGGACAAAGCGATGAGCGCCCTCGACACCTGCTTCCGACCAGATGACGTCACGATCCGGCGGTGAGTCGGACAGAACGAAGAAGCGCGCTGTATCGGCTCCGTACGAGCCGATGATGTCATCGGGATCGACGACATTCTTCTTCGACTTCGACATCTTCTCGATCGATCCGATCTTGGCTTCCTGGCCATTGCTCAGAAGGAAAGCCCGACGGGCGCCGTCGTTCTCCTCGATCCTGAGGTCTACAGGGGCAACCCATTCGCGCGTCAGACCTTCGCCGATGCTATAGGTCTCGTGGACGACCATGCCTTGGGTGAACAGGCCCTTGAAGGGTTCCTTCAGGTCCAGATGACCGGTTTCGCGCATGGCGCGGGTGAAGAAGCGCGAATAGAGAAGATGCAGGATCGCATGCTCGATGCCGCCGATATACTGGTCGACGGGCAGCCAGTGATTGGCAACGGCGGGATCCGTCGGATTGTCTTCCCAGGGTGCGGTGAAGCGGGCGAAATACCAGCTCGAGTCGACGAAGGTATCCATCGTATCCGTCTCGCGACGGGCGTTCTTGCCGCAGCACGGGCAGGCAACGTGGCGCCAGGTCGGATGACGGTCGAGCGGATTGCCCGGCTTGTCGAAGCTCACGTCGTCAGGCAGCTTCACCGGCAGGTCCCTCTTCGGCACGGGCACGACGCCGCAATCGTCGCAGTGAATGACCGGGATCGGGCAGCCCCAATAGCGCTGGCGGGAAATGCCCCAGTCGCGCAGGCGGAAATTGACCTTGCGCTCGCCCTGCGGCACGCCGTTGAGCTGCTGAGACGAAAGGCGGTTCGCGACGTCTTCGAAGGCTTCTGCTGTGGAGAGCCCGTCCAGGAAGCGCGAATTGATCATCACGCCGTCATCGGTGTAGGCGGTTTCGCCGATCGCAAAGCTTGCGGCATCACCATCCTTCGGCATCACGACGGGAACGACGGGCAGATCATACTTGCGGGCGAAATCCAGGTCACGCTGGTCGCCGGAGGGGCAACCGAAGATCGCGCCCGTGCCGTATTCCATCAGGACGAAGTTTGCGACATAGACCGGCAGCTCCCAGCTCGGATCCAGCGGGTGCTTCACACGGATACCGGTATCAATGCCCTTCTTCTCGGCGGTTTCAAGCGCCGCCAGGGATGTGCCGGCATGACGGCACTCCTGGCAGAATGCGTCGACCGCTTCGTTGCGCGCAGCGGCTTCCTTCGCCATCGGATGATCCGCAGCGATCGCCAGGAACGAGGCGCCGAACAAGGTATCGGGACGGGTCGTGTAGACCGTCACTTCGCCGGCTTCGCTGCCGGAGGCAACTTCCCAGCGCACGGCCATGCCTTCGGAGCGGCCGATCCAGTTCTTCTGCATCAGTCGGACTTTTTCCGGCCATTGGTCGAGGTCGTCGAGCGCCTCGAGCAGGTCCTGGCTGAAGTCGGTGATCTTAAAGAACCATTGGGTCAGTTCGCGCTGTTCGACGAGTGCGCCCGAACGCCAGCCTCTGCCGTCAATGACCTGCTCGTTGGCGAGCACGGTCATGTCCTCCGGGTCCCAGTTGACCTTGGAGTTCTTGCGGTAGACGAGACCTTTCTCCAGGAAGTCCAGGAAGAGGTGCTGCTGACGGTGATAGTAATCGACATCGCAGGTCGCGAATTCGCGCGACCAGTCGAGCGACAGGCCCATGGACTTCAGCTGACCGCGCATGGTCGCGATGTTTTCATAGGTCCAAGCCTTGGGGTGAACCTTGTTTTTCATCGCCGCATTTTCGGCGGGCATGCCGAAGGCGTCCCAGCCCATCGGATGCAGGACGTTGTATCCGCGCGCGCGCTTATAGCGGGCCACGACGTCGCCCATGGCATAGTTGCGCACATGGCCCATGTGGATACGCCCTGATGGATAAGGGAACATCTCAAGTACGTAATATTTCTCGCGCGGATCGTTATTGTCGGTCTCGAAGACCTTGTCTTCAGCCCATTTCGCCTGCCAACGGGGCTCGGCGTCGCGCGGATTGTAACGTTCGGTAGCCATGGATCGCATTTCCGGGAACAGCATCAAAAGAGAGCGCCGACCTTCATCATGAAACCGTCCAAGCGTCAAGTTTTTGAGGGGCTGTCGTCGGCTTTGGCATTGATTGCTTGCCAGCGGGCGAGCCTGCAACTAACCCCTTGCCAAAGCATCTGCAGACGCCAGATGTGACCAAGGTGTTGAAGGGGAGTCGCCATGTCGGTTGAGGAACGGCTTCGAGAAGTTCGAGAAAAGATTGCGAAAGCTGCGCGCGACGTCAATCGTGAGCCGGATTCGGTTCACCTGGTTGCCGTCTCAAAGACTTTCGATGCGGATCATATCCGCCCCGCCATCGACGCAGGCCAGCGGGTGTTCGGAGAAAACCGGGTACAGGAAGCCCAGGCCAAATGGCCGGCCTTGAAGGACGAAACACCCGATATCGAGCTCCATCTGATCGGCCCGCTGCAGTCAAACAAGGCTGCAGATGCCGTGGCTCTCTTCGATGTCATCGAAACCATCGACCGTGAGAAGATTGCTTATGCACTTGCGGAGGAAGTGAAGCGGCAAGGGCGAGAGCTACGCTTCTACATCCAGGTCAATACCGGACTGGAACCTCAGAAGGCTGGCATTGCGCCAGAGGATGTCACTTCGTTCGTTTCACTTTGCCGGGACAAGCTATCGCTGAAGGTCGAGGGACTGATGTGTATTCCCCCGGTTGACGAGAACCCTGGTCCCCATTTCGCCTTGCTTGCGAAACTCGCCGCTGAAAATGGCCTGCATGGGCTGTCCATGGGTATGTCTGGTGACTTCGAGACCGCTGTCGAATTCTCCGCAACCAGCGTGCGTGTTGGCTCAGCCATATTTGGCATGCGTTAAGCCGGGTTAGACCTTCGGTATAGCGCTTTGGTCTGGCTTTCTTCCTTTCTTTGCCAACCCTAAAATGACTGTAGAGGCGAAAGCCCAAGTTTCGTTTTGGGAGGATTGGCATGAGCGAGAGCTATCAGGACACATATGATTCCTGGCAGGCGAACCCGGAGGGCTTCTGGGCCGCTGCTGCTGAGCAGATTGACTGGTTCACCAAGCCCGAGGCAGTCTTCGATGGCTCGCAGGGTCCCTATGGACGCTGGTTTCCCGGAGGAGAGACGAACACCTGCTTCAATTGCGTCGATCGGCACATCCAGGCCGGACATGGCGCCGAAACAGCTGTCATCTACGACAGTCCCATGACCGGGCAGACCGCCCGTTACAGTTATGACCAACTGCTTGTCGAGGTGTCTGCGATCGCCGCCGTGCTGAGTAATCATGGTGTCGGCAAGGGCGACCGGGTCATCATATACATGCCGATGATACCGGAGGCCATTTTCTCCATGCTGGCCTGCGCGCGCATCGGCGCCGTCCA
>CALSAF010000056.1:0-24324 GCA_943372805.1 Rhizobium sp. Q54 | reverse complement strand
GGACCTCGTCATGCATCTCAAACTCACTCTTTCGCTTGCTGTCATCATGGGCAGCGGCGCGCCCGCCTTTGCCGGCGACGGAGCCTTCAAGGAATTCAAGTCCTGGCAAGTCTCCTGCAGCCAGACACAAACCTGCAGCATGCGGCAATACCTGTCGGACAATCCTCTCTCCAACTTCGAACTGCAACGACGCGGCGGACCGGAAAGCCCCGTCTCCCTCGTGTTTGCACCGAGCGAGAGTGCCATTCTGGAGAATGGCAGCCTCGAGGTCAGCATTGCCATCGATGGCGGTGCGCCGCTTCCGATCAGCGCCAAGAACGTGGCCGTCGACACCGACGGCGGGACGGTCTCCCTCAGCGGTGACTTCATCGGCAACGGCCTGATCGATGACTTGAAGAACGGGGCCACTGCAACGGTCGAGATCAAGGCCGGAACGTCCAGCCTTTCCGCCGACATACCGCTCGCGGGTGCCGCTGCCAGCCTCCTGTTCATCGACGAATATCAGAAGCGCATCGGCCATACGGATGCTCTGAGCGCCAAAGGAGACAAGGCGCCCAATCCGCCGCTGCCGATCCAGGACCTTCGCAGCATCGCTGAACTGCCGGATGCGGTTCGAGCACATTTCGAGGAGGGCGGCGCCTGCGCTGATACGGATCCTCTGATGTTCGACGGCAATTCGATGTCACACAAGCTGGACGAGAACACGACCATCTATGTGACGCCCTGCGGCATGAGCGGAGCGTACAACGTCCCCTTCCAAGCCTTCGTCGATTCCTTCGGCATGGTCACGACACTCGCCTTCCCGGTGATGCTGGACGGTGCGCCGAGTGCCACGGCACAGGCCTACAATCTCGGCTATGATTACGAGGACAAGCGCTTTTCGTCCTTCTTCAAGGGACGCGGCATCGGAGACTGCGGCACATTCAGCGAATGGAAGCTTTCCGAGGGTGCCATGGCACCACAGCTGGTGCTGGTCGAGGAAGCCTTCCGCGACTGCCCATCCGAAATCAGCGAAAACGAAACCATCGACCCCGCTCAATGGCCGAAGACCTGGCCGCTGAAATAGGATCGGATATCGTTCAGTGGGCGGGGAAATTTTCCACGCCCACTGAAATGCGTCTTGAAATCAGCAGGCAATCCCTGTATCAGCCCCTCACCAAACGCGGCAGGGATATTCCTTGTCCAGCGCAGGCCGCTTTAGCTCAGGTGGTAGAGCACATCATTCGTAATGATGGGGTCGCAGGTTCGAGTCCTGCAAGCGGCACCATTTTTCCAACCAAGTTCAGCAACCTCCCCTTCCCCGCACGGGCTTTCTGTGCCAAGAGCGCCGTCGGGCGCGAGTGCCGTAAACTTTAGTACGGGCTCGGGCGGGTTGATTGACGTCTCTCCTGCTGCAGCGCGACTACGCTGCCGTCCATTTTCCCATTCCTCTGCTTTCTGCGCATGAAAAAGGGCCCCGCAATGCGAGGCCCTTCGATCGTCTATGGATGACCGGAACGGTCAGATCCAGTAGGGTGGGACGCCATAGTAGTCGTAGACCGAGCGACCGTTGTTCCGGTACCAGTCCTCGCTGTCGTCCTTGTAGCGGGGTGCGGCTTCCACCTGTTCCTTGGTGAGATCGATACGATAGCCGTCGAGGCTTTCGTCATAGGTCAGCTTTTCCCAGGGAAGCGGGTAGTAGTCATCGCCGATGCCCCAGAAGCCGCCGAAGCTCAGGACCGCATAGGCGACGCGGCCGCCGCGCTTTTCAAGAATGATGCGCTGGATCGAGCCAATGCGCTCGCCGTCGCGGCCGTAGACGGCTGTGCCTTCGACCTTGTCGCTGGCAATCAGGCTTGCCGTGTCCTTGACATAGGGATCCTGGCCGGTGGTGACGCGGTTTTCCTGTCGCATTCGTCATTCTCCTTCTGTTGTTCATCGATGGGAGCTTAACGGTGAGGCCGCGTCATGGTTCCCCGTCATCAGGCATCAGGCAATTGTTGACGTTTACGTCAAGGTTATATAGCGTCCGAGCACTTGCACTGCCGATGTGAAAGCATAAGCTTTCGGGACCTGAGGAGGAACCTGCCCCGGAAGGGCGTGCACAGCAGACAAATGATTTCGGGAGGACTACATGACGGAAACTCTGAGCCGCCTCAGCGGCCGCGCCGCCGAGAAGATATGGGTCAATTCCTACCCGGCCGCCGTGCCGGCCGAGATCGCGCCGCATGCCCATGCATCGCTCGGCGCGCTTTTCGAGGCGAGCTGCGCCAAGTTCGCCGATCGGCTCGCCTTCTCCAGCATGGGCCGCGGCATGACCTTCCGCGAGCTTGAGCAGCAGTCACGTAAGGTCGGCGCCTGGCTGCAGGCGAAGGGACTGGTGAAGGGTGACCGCGTCGCCGTGATGACGCCGAACATCCTGCAGAACCCGGTGAGCGTCTACGGCATCCTTCGGGCCGGCATGACCGTGGTCAACGTCAACCCGCTCTACACGCCGCGCGAACTGGAACACCAACTCAAGGATTCCGGCGCCAAGGCGATCATCGTGCTGGAAAACTTCGCCCACACGGTCGAACAGGTGGTGGCCCGCACAGACGTGAAACATGTCGTGGTCTGCGCCATGGGCGACATGCTCGGGTTGAAGGGCCATATCGTCAATCTCGTGGTGCGCAAGGTGAAGAAGCTGGTGCCGGCCTGGTCGATCCCGGGCCACACGGGCTTCAGGGCCATGCTGGCCGAAGGCGAGAAGCTCTCGCTGAAGCCTGTCGACGTGATCTCGAGCGATGTCGCCTTCCTGCAATATACCGGTGGCACGACCGGTGTTTCCAAGGGCGCGACCCTTACCCACGCCAACCTGCTTTCCAACAAGCAGCAGATCGCACTCTGGCTGGAAGCGGCCTTTGCCGGCCAGTCGAAGCCGGAGGTGCTGAACTTCGTCTGCGCGCTGCCGCTCTACCACATCTTCGCGCTGACCGTGAATTCTCTGATGGGCATTGCGCTTGGCGGCCATAACCTCTTGATCGCCAATCCGCGCGATATCCCGGCCTTCATCAAGGAGCTGCAGAGCTTCAAGGCGCATGTCTTCCCGGGCCTCAACACGCTGTTCAACGCGATGATGAACAACCCGGACTTCAAGAAGATCGACTTCTCGTCGCTGATGCTGGTGCTGGGCGGCGGCATGGCGATCCAGCGGCCAGTCGCCGAGCGCTGGCTTGAGATGACGGGACGTCCGATCACCGAGGGTTACGGCCTGTCCGAGACGTCACCGGTTGCGACCGTCAACCGCCTCGACGCACGCGAGTTCTCCGGCATGATCGGCCTGCCGCTGCCTTCGACAGACATCGAGATCCGCGACGAGGACGGCAAGACGCTGCCGATCGGGGAAGTGGGCGAAATCTGCATCCGTGGCCCGCAGGTCATGGCCGGATACTGGCAGCGCCCGGAAGAGACGGCCAAGGTGATGAGCGACGACGGCTTCTTCCGCTCCGGCGATATGGGCCTGATGGACGAACGCGGCTATGTGAAGATCGTCGACCGCAAGAAGGACATGATCCTCGTCTCCGGCTTCAATGTCTATCCGAACGAGATCGAGGAAGTGGCGGTCATGCATTCCGGCGTGCTGGAATGCGCGGCCGTCGGCGTACCGGACGAACATTCGGGCGAGGCGGTGAAGCTCTTCGTGGTGAAGAAGGATCCGAACCTCACCATAGACGAGTTGAAGGCGCATTGCGCCGCCAACCTCACGAACTACAAGCGGCCGCGCTATATCGAGTTCCGCACCGAACTGCCCAAAACCAATGTCGGCAAGATCCTGCGGCGCGAGTTGCGCGACGGAAAATAAATCGATTTAATTTTGGGGAGGCTCTAGCCTCCCCTTCGTCTTGATCCCGTCTCAAGTCGCTAATAAGGTCCCCGGCATCATCGTCGAACCAGGGACATTCCGATGCAATCCATCATCGACACACTGACGAGCACGGTCGCCGCCACTCATGCAGAAGATCTGCGCGCCGCCTTTGCCGCCGATCCAGAGCGTTTCAGCCGCTTCTCGGCCTCGCTCGACGACCTGTTGATGGATTATTCCAAATGCGCCGTGAATGACGAGGTGCTCGACCAGCTCGAACAGCTGCTGGTGACTGCCGGTGTCGCCGAAAAGCGCGATCAGATGTTTTCGGGCGCGCCGATCAACTTCACCGAGGGCCGCGCCGTGCTACACACCGCGCTGCGCAACCGCTCCAACCGCCCGGTCATCGTCGACGGCCGCGACGTCATGCCTGATGTGAATGCCGTTCTCGAGGCCATGGGCAAGTTTGCCGATGGCATCCGCTCCGGCGAGATGAAGGGCGCCACCGGCAAGGCGATCACTGACGTCGTCAATATCGGCATTGGCGGCTCGGATCTTGGTCCCGTCATGGCGACACTGGCGCTCTCGCCCTTCCATGACGGCCCACGCCTGCATTTCGTCTCCAATATCGACGGCGCGCATATCGCCGACACGTTGAAGACGCTGCATGCCGAGACCACGCTCTTCATCGTCGCCTCGAAGACCTTCACCACCATCGAGACCATGACCAATGCCCAGACGGCACGCGCCTTCGTCGCGGATGCACTCGGGGAAGCGGCCGTCGGCCACCACTTCTGCGCCGTCTCGACCGCGCTCGACAAGGTCGCCGCCTTCGGCATCGACCCCACCCGCGTCTTCGGCTTCTGGGACTGGGTCGGCGGACGTTACTCGATCTGGTCGGCGATCGGCCTGCCGCTGATGATCGCGATCGGCCCCGACAATTTCGGCGATTTCCTCGCCGGCGGCCATGCGATGGACGAGCATTTCCGCAACGCGCCCTTCCGGCAGAACCTGCCGATGCTGCTCGGCGCGCTCGGTGTCTACCATCGCAACGTGCTGAACTACGCAACGCGGGCGATCCTGCCCTATGACCAGCGCCTGTCACGCTTCCCGGCCTATCTGCAGCAGCTCGACATGGAATCGAACGGCAAGAGCGTCACCATCGACGGCAAGCCGGTTCAGGGCGCCTCAGGCCCCGTCGTCTGGGGCGAACCCGGCACCAATGGCCAGCACGCCTTCTACCAGCTCATCCACCAGGGCACGAGCGTCATCCCGGCCGAGTTCCTGATCGCCGCCAACGGCTTTGAACCGGAACTGCGCCACCAGCATGAGCTCTTGATCGCCAATTGCCTGGCGCAGTCGGAAGCGCTGATGAAGGGCCGCACGCTCGCGGAAGCGAAGAGCCAGCTGACCGCCAAGGGCGTTTCGGACGAGGAAGCCGATTTCCTCGCCCCGCACCGCGTCTTCTCCGGCAACCGCCCGTCAATCACCTTCGTCTACGAGCAGCTGACCCCCTACACGCTCGGCCGCCTGATCGCGCTCTACGAACACCGCGTCTTCGTCGAAGGCGTGATCTTCCGCATCAACTCGTTTGACCAATGGGGCGTGGAGTTGGGCAAGGAACTGGCGACGGGGCTTTTGCCGGTGGTTCAGGGCAAGGTCGCAGCGACCGGGCATGATAGCTCGACGGTGGGTCTGGTCTCGGCGCTGGCGGAGCGGAAGATGGGGTGAGGATGGCAACAGCTCGCCTGACCCTGGCATCCCAGTTTGGTAGGGTCTGCGACAACACGCCCTCGGGATGCAAGGGTTGTCCGCCTGTCCGTATCGAGATTGAAACAAGTTCCGATCCGAAGGATTCTTGACAATCGCGGATTTTGATGGCTTTTGCAGCGCAGGTTCCGAGCACCTGCCGCCTGCAGACGTAAGTCACGGTAAAGCCGGTACGCAGTTTTCTTCTCACCCTCGAAGCATTTCGTCGGTGGGCAATGCAGGCCCCCATCACAGCAGAAATGCCTCTTTGGAGGAGTGAGTGATGTCGCTGCGACAATCGCCCGAAAACCGTTTTCTGACTGCCTCTCCCGGCAGGATCTTCGCCGTCACCGCATTGCCAATGATTGCCATCATGGGCATGAATGGCGTGCTTGGCATCGTCGACGCCTTCTTTCTCGGCCATTTCGTCGGCGCCGACGCCATGGCGGCGGTCGGCATGACCTTCCCGATCCTGATGATCACCATCGCGCTGTCGACCCTTGTCGGCGGCGGCATGTCGAGTTTGCTGGCGCGTCAACTTGGCGCCGGAGATCGCGATGCAGCCTCAAAGACCTTTTCAGACGCACACGGACTTGCCCTGTTCATGACGTCAATCCTGATCGTGCTTTTCTCTGCCTTCGGCAGAGGTTTTTCGATCCAGCTTGCCGGCTCCGACGGGCCGATTGCGGACATGGTCTGGGTCTTCCTGGCAATCACCGTGGCCGCAACACCGATCCAGTTTCTCCTCGGCGTCCACGCCGATGCCTGCCGGAACGAGGGCCATGCCGGCACCATGGCCTTGATGTCGCTTGGCGTCACCCTCGCCAATATTGTGCTGAACTACGTCCTCGTGGCGCGCATGGACCTTGGCGTGGCCGGATCGGCGCTCGGCACGGTGCTCGCCCAGGCGCTCGGATTGGCCCTGCTCCTCGTCTTGCGCCGGTTCAGGGCCGACATGCTGCCGCTCGGCAGCATCTGGCGAAACCGCTGGACCGGCAGCTGGCAACGGATCGCGGTCCTGGGTGCGCCTCTCAGTCTGGGCTTTGCCGGAATGGCACTGTCCGCCGCCAGTGTTGTTGTGGCCCTGCGCTTTGCGGCAAGCGCCGACTATGCCGAAACCATCGCAGCCTATGGCATCGCGACCCGGATTTTCGGCTTTGCCTTTCTACCCAACATGGCTGTCGGGATGGCGATGCAGAGCATCGTCGGCAACAATGTGGGCGCGGGTCTTTACGCTCGCTCCGATGCAGTTCTTCGGATCGCAACGTTGACAACACTGCTTTATTGCGTTGCCGTTGAGGTTCTTTTCCTGAGCCAGGGGAGCGCTCTGGGCGCAGTATTTGTCACAGACGCCGCTGTTATCCGTGAAGTGAGCCGGATACTCCGGATCATGGCAGCGCTTTATCTGTTTTCAGGACCCATCCTGGTGCTCGGTCTTTATTTCCAGGCTGTTGGCCAACCGGCCCGCGCAGCGCTTCTCACCATCGTCAAAACCATCATACTGGTGCCCTCGCTGGTCGGGGCTGCGACGATCCTGCTGGGTGGGAATGCGCTCTGGTTCGCCTATCCGGCCGCAGATGTTCTCGCTGCGGTGGTGACCGTTGTTGTCTTGCTGGCAGCCATAAAAGAGCGGGGCCATGCCGGTCTCGGGATCGTTGCGAGGGGAGCTCAGCAATGAAAGTCAGTAGCATCGCGGAAGCGAAGGCGCAGGCAAAGTCGCTGCGGATCACGCTTGCTGCCGAAGGCACAATCGTGGGGCACGCAAAAGCCCTGGAGCTGGTCGCGCACCAGAACGGCGTGCGCGACTGGAACACGTTGTCTGCCCAGCTCCTGAAGGCCGCCCCACCCGCCTTTTATCTGCGCCAAAGGGTCATGGGGCACTATCTTGGACAGGCATTCACGGGCGAAATCACCGCCATAACGTCCTCGGGCAGCGGCTATTCTCTGTCTGTCCATTTTGACGAGCCGGTGGACACCGTTACCTTCGATAGCTTTTCCAACATGCGTCGCGTGGCAAGGGGCGTCGTCGATGACAGAGGGCATTCCGCAGAAAAGACGTCAAACGGAATGCCGCATCTGATCATCAGTGCGCTGTAAATCCAGCGTTCGGAATGGACCAGATCGCCTGCATATGCAGTGCCCTATCTCAGAACCCAATCTCCGCCGCCGTCGGCGGGTTGGCCCCTGCCCGCGATACGGTCACGGCGGCGGCCTTGGCGCCTACCGTCAGCGCCTCGCGCACGGCTTCTTCCGACAGCGTCGCGACCTTCTCCTTGGTCAGCAGGCCCTGACGCTTCAGCGAAGCCAGAATGCCAGCATCGAACGTGTCGCCGGCGCCGACCGTGTCGACCACCTCGACCTTGTTCGATGGCACCGAGACCTTGAAATTGGCGGTATAGGCGGTTGCCCCTTCCGCGCCCTTGGTCAGCACCACGAGCTTGGCGCCGCGTGTCAGCCAGTAGGCGGCGCGTTCGTCCTGGGTGCCCGGAAGATCGAACCAGTCGAGGTCTTCGTCAGAGAATTTCAGGATGTCGGACATATCGGCCATGCGGGCGATCCGGGCATGGTGGGCCGGCTTGTCCTTGATGAAACCGGGGCGGATGTTCGGGTCGAGCGAGATCACGCGGGTCTTGTGCTCGCGCGTCATAAGCGCCTCGTAGGTCGAGCCGCAGGGTTCCGGGATCAGGCTGATCGCGCCGAAATGCAGTGCCTCGCAGCTGTCGCCCAGTGTGGGCAGGTCGGATTCGGTGATCATCCGGCCCGCCGTGTTTTCGTCATAGAAGGCATAGGATGCCTGGCCATTGGTGAGCTTGACGAGCGCAATCGTGCAGGGGCGCGAGAGCGTGGCGCAATAGCTGTAATCGACGCCCGAGGATTTCAGCGTGTCGCGCAGGATGTCGCCCAGCATGTCGTCGGAGAGGCCGGTGAAGAAGCCGGTGTCGATGCCGAGACGGCCAAGCGCAATGGCCGTGTTGAAGATCGCGCCGCCGGCATAGGGCGCAAAGGCGCGCTCGCCGAGCGTGGTTTCGCGTGGCAACATGTCGATCAGCGCTTCGCCGCAACACAGGATCATTGAGACCTCCCAGACATCAGTTTCAATCGATTTAAACCAAGTCTGCCCAATTTGCCAGAGGGCGAAGTGGGCATTTGCTCAAGTGAGTGACGAAATCCCACCATTGCGGCCAGACCAGGCGAGCGGCGCATCGAGGAAGGCCTCGACTTCCGACAGGGTCTTCTCGTCGAAGAGCTGCTGCGCGCGGGCAACGGCCAGCACGTTGCGCCAGGTGGCGATGAAGTGGAGCTTGACCTTGCCATCGGCAAAACGCTGCTCGGCCTCGGGGAAGATCCCGTAGAAGAAGAGCGCGATGCCGTGGTCGACGCCGCCGCCGGCAGCCCTGATGGCATCGATGAACTTGAACATGCTGCCGCCGGCCGTCGTCAGGTCCTCGATCACGAGCACGCGCGCCCCCTCCGGCATATGGCCTTCGATCTGGGCGTTGCGACCGTGGCCCTTGGGGGCCTTGCGCACATAGATCATCGGCAGGCCGAGGCGATCGGCGAGCAGGGCTGCAAACGGGATACCAGCCGTTTCACCACCGGCGATGCAGTCGAACTGCTCGAAGCCGGCATTGCGCATCAGGGTGGCGGCAGCGAAATCCATGACGGCGGAGCGCACGCGCGGATAGGAGAGAAGCTTGCGGCAGTCGATATAGACGGGGCTCTTCATCCCCGAGGAAAGCTTGTAAGGCTCGGCCGCATTGAAATGCACCGCCTTGATCTCCCAGAGCATCTTCGCCACGAGTTCGGCCATGACGGCGGGGTCGGTGAAGGGGGTCTGGATCATCGGGCGCTCCTGTCAAACATCGGTCAAAGCGCAATAGCAGCAAGCGATGCGACCCGCCAGATGGCACGGCATTGGAACAATCCGCCTCGACAGATCTTTACGGCTCGCCCCCCACGAAGGACCATTTCCCATGGACAACGCCCTCATCATCCAGCCGCTCGTCGCGCTGATCGCCGGCATCCTGATCCTGATCATGCCGCGCCTGCTCAACTATGTCGTCGCGATCTATCTCATCGTCATCGGCATGCTTGGCCTCTGGCCGCAGTTGGCGACGCTCGGCGACTGAGGAAAGAGCCTGGGCAGACGGCGAGAATGACGGGAAGATGGACGGGAGGTTACCGGGAATTCACTCGGCTTTTCTCAATACATATGATTATCTTAATGTATGGAGAAACACCCTGAAAGGAAATCCCATGCGCCCCTCCCTCCTCCTCGCCTGCCTCGTTGTGGCGACGCCCGCACTGATGCAACCGGCCTCCGCCGCAGATCTGCCGCCCGCCACTCGTGACGTGCTCTTCACGGCCCTGGCCGACGAGCATAATGCAGAGGCCTTCTACGCGGCCGTCATGGAGAAATTCGGCGAGGTTCGCCCGTTCAGCAACATTATCGTCGCCGAACAGCATCACGCAGAGCTACTCCGACAGGTCATGAAAACCTACGGCCTTGAAGCGGGCAGCAATCCCAATCTCGGATCGGACGCGATGCGCGCCGCCGTGCCGGAGACCCTGGCCGAGGCCTGCGCCATGGGCGTGGAGGCCGAGATTGCCAACCGCGACTTGTACGGCAAGACCCTGCTGCCGGCTGCTGTCGGCCATGACGACATCACTGCGGTCTTCATTGCGCTGCGCGACGCCTCGGAGAACAAGCATCTTCCCGCATTCCAGCGCTGTGGCGGCGAAAACGGCGCTGCCGGTCACGGGCAGGGAAAGGGCCATGGAAACGGCCAGGGCATGGGGAGCGGCATGGGGAGCGGCATGGGTCACAGCCAGCCCTGACGTCCCGTTCCGTCCCGAAAGACGCGGCCTGACGCAATATCCGGAACGAGGGCCCCGCAGACAATCGGCGGGGCCAGGCGCGTCAGGCCACGTCCCAATGCAGCGGGAATTTCGGATCGAACACGGTCACCGGACCTGCACCGGTGAAGATCTTGACCGGAAATTCGACCGGCGCCTCTCGCTTGACGAGCGTGATGGTCTCCTCGTTTGCCGGCAGGCCATACCAGGCCGGGCCGTTCAGAGAGGTGAAGGCTTCCAGCTTGTCCAGCGCATTCTCCTGTTCGAAGACATGGGCAAGGCAACTCATGGTGTTGATCGAGGTGTAGATGCCGGCGCAGCCGCAGGCACATTCCTTCAGCGGGTCGACATGCGGCGCGCTGTCGGTGCCTAGGAAGAACCTGGCATCGCCGGAGACCGCCGCCTTGCGCAGCGCCTGGCGATGGTTCTCGCGCTTGGCGACCGGAAGGCAGTAGTAATGCGGCTGGATGCCGCCGACGAGAATGTCGTTGCGGTTGATGATCAGGTGATGGGTGGTGATCGAGCCGGCAAGATTGCGCTCGGCGGAGCGGATATACTGGATGCCGTCCTCGGTTGTCACGTGCTCCATGGTCACCTTCAGCTCCGGCAGGCGACGGCGCAGCGGGTCGAGAACCGTGTCGATGAAGACCTTTTCGCGGTCGAAGATGTCGACCTCGGGCGTCGTCACCTCGCCATGCACGCAGAGCGGCAGGCCGACCTTGGCCATGCGCTCGAGCACGGGCATGGCCTTTTCCATGTCGCGCACGCCGCCATGGGAATTGGTGGTGGCGCCCGCCGGATAGAGCTTCACCGCCGTGATCAGACCGGAGCGCTTGCCCTCTTCCACGTCATCAGGATTGGTGTGCTCGGTGAGATAGAGCGTCATCAGCGGCTCGAAGCTGTCGCCAGCCGGCACCGAATTGAGAATCCGCTCGCGATAGGCGCGTGCATCCTCGGTGGTGACCACCGGTGGCACGAGGTTCGGCATGATGATCGCCCGGGCAAAGTGACGGCTGGTGTCGCCGATCACGCCCTCCAGCATGGCGCCGTCACGCAGATGCAGATGCCAGTCGTCGGGGCGGCGGATGGTGAGGGATGACATGGGGCGAGCCTCCGGCTTGACGATAACTCGCCGCCCTTAGCATGTCCGTCCCGCAGGATCAAAGGATGTTCAGGCGACCCGTTCGCTCGCCGAAATCGCGGCCTTTTCCGCCTCCTCCAGCTGCTCGCGCCGGTCCTGCTCCATGATCGCTTGAATGCGCGGCAACGCGCGCTCGAAGGCGGCGACGCAATCCGGATCGAACTGGGTACCGGCACGACCGAGGATGTGCTCCACGGTCCGCTCGAAGCTCCAGGCTGGCTTGTAGGGGCGCTCGGTGGTCAAGGCATCAAAGTTGTCGGCGATGCAGACGATGCGTCCGGAGATCGGGATCGCGGTGCCAACCAGGCGATTCGGGTAGCCCTGCCCATCCCAGCGCTCGTGATGGCTTGCGGCGATCTCGGAAGCGAGTTGCAGCAGCGAGGAATGCGAACGGCCGAGAATATCGCTGCCGATCTCGGCATGCGCCTGCATCTGGCGATACTCCGCCTCCGTCAGGCGACCCTGCTTCAACAGCACGGTGTCGGGCATGGCGACCTTGCCAATGTCGTGCATCGGGGCTGCCAGACGAATGTCGTGGCAGAGCTGCTGCGACAGGCCGAGCTCGATGGCGATGGCTTCGGAATAGGATGCCACGCGCAGCGTGTGGCGCGCCGTTTCCGGATCCTTGTAACCTGCCGCCAGCGTCAGCCGGTGGATAATCTCCTGCTCGCGTTCACGCAGCTCGCCCACAGCACGCTCGACCTCGCGGCGCAGCCATTCGGCCTGGTCGGCCAGCTGGCGACGCGCGCGCGCAAGGCTGACGATGTTCTGCACGCGCGCCTGGAACTCGACCGGGTTCACCGGCTTGGTGAGAAAGTCGATCGCACCGGCGTTAAGAGCCGCCATGCGGGTCGTCATGTCCTTGTCGGCGGTGACGAAGATGACGGGGACCTCGGCATATTTGTCGAAGCGGACGATCTCGGTATAGAGCTCGACGCCATTATAGACCGGCATCTGGTAATCGATGATGGCAATATCAAAATCGAGCTCCGGCAGGGCCGAGAGCACGGCGTCGGGGCTGGCGAAGGGCAGTGCCTCGCAATTGTCGAGCTTGCCGACGAGCTTCGTCAGGAGCTTCAGATTGGTGCTGTTGTCGTCCACCAACAAAATACGCATGAACGCCTCCTTGCTTCTCAGGCAACCAGTTTGAATTTGAGAGCGAGGATTTCCTCGCCGAGCATTTCGATATCTGCAGGTGCCGGTGTCTGGCTGCGCAGGGCGTGAGCCTTCACGGCGAGATCGTTGAGACCGACATTGGAGGCGGCCCCCTTGATCGTGTGCAGCACGCGGTCGATCTTGTCCGGGTCGTTGCGGCGGAGCGCCTCGTTCAGTTCGTCCAGCAGGCTGGTCGCGTCGTCGAAGAAGGATTCGACCAGTTCCTGGAAGACCTCCTCGCCCAGCGCTTCGACGAGTTCAGCATGACGGGCCTCGTCCAGCCCCTCGATGCCAAGGCCCGGCAGAGCCTGAAGCGGCATGCCATCCAGATCGAGTTCAGGCAATTCCAGCTTCTGCGGGGCTGTCGTCGTTGCCGGTGTCGGCGCGGTCTCGCGAGCCGAAGACGTGGCGTGAGCAATCATCTTTCGCAATCTTTCCAATGTGACTGGCTTGGATTCAAAACCCTTCATGCCAGCGTCGAGGCAGCGGCGACGGTCATCGTCTGAGGCGTTGGCCGTCATCGCGATGATCGGCACCTCCGCCGAGGGACCGCCTTCGGCGATGATCCGCTTCGTCGCTTCAATGCCGTCCATCACCGGCATCTGCATGTCCATCAGGATCAGATCGAAGGCCTGGCCGCGGGAGATCGAAACCGCTTCGGCGCCGTCATTGGCAATCTCGACATCCTGACCGAGACGCGCGAGAAAACGGGTGGCGACGATCTGGTTCACCTTGTTGTCTTCCACCAGCAGGATGCGGCAGCGTGGCAGCGTCTCTTCGGCGACAACCTTGGCAGCGAGACCGCTGGCTTCCTCACGGCTCACCGGAACGACACCCAGTTCAAACCAGAAGATGGAGCCCACGCCGACGGTACTGCTCATGCCGAGCTCGCCGCCGAGCTTCTCGACGATCTGCTTGCAGATGGTGAGCCCGAGGCCCGTGCCGCCATAGCGCCGGCTGATCGAGGCATCGACCTGGGAGAAGGGCTTGAACAGCTTGTCGAGCCCGGCCTCATCGATGCCTATACCGGTATCTTCCACCTCAAAGCGGATCATCAGCTTGCCTTCGCGGTAGAAGTCGCGCAGGCGCAGGGTCACGGTGCCCTGATGCGTGAACTTGGCGGCGTTGGACAGCAGATTGAGCAGAACCTGGCGCAGGCGCGTCGGGTCGGTCTTGACGTATAGGGCCTGGAGCGAGTCCGGCAGGTCGAGGATCACGGTGTTCCCGTGGTCGTCCGCGCGACCTCTGATGATGCTGACGGTGCTTTCGGCCAGCGCACAGACGTCGAAGGCTCGCTCCTCCAGTTCCAGCTTGCCGTGCTCGATCTTGGAGAAATCAAGGATCTCGTTGATGATCTCCAGCAATGCCTCACCGGAAGACCGGATCGTCTTGACGCTGGACAGCGCATCATCCGGCAACTCGGAAAGCTCCAGGAGTTCGGACATACCGAGGATCGCGTTGAGCGGCGTGCGGATCTCATGCCCCATAGTCGCCATGAACTGCGACTTGGCCCGGTTGCCGCCATCGGCCGCCTCATAAGCCTCGCTCAGCTGCGTCGCCATCACCTGGAGTTCGTGGCTCGATTGGCGGACCGAGCGGAGCTGGCGGTTGAGGGTCACGACCAGAAAGACCACCGAAACCATCAGCAGGCTCAGCATCACCGTGGAGGTGCGCTCGAGGTCGAGGATCGTCGAGCGGCTTTCCGCACGCTCGTGGCTCACGCGGGTGTTGGTATAAAGCAAGAAGTCTTCGGCTGCCCGGCTCATGGGAACAAGGGACGTCTCGAACCGCTCAAGTTGTTCAGCTGCCGGCGGCGTGCCTGCAGCATAGGCATCGAACATCGGCTGTGCTGCCTGGACGGCTTCGGTGATGCCATCGATATAGCTGCGGATCTTCTCGTCCCCGGAGAAATAGGCGCCGAATTTCGCCTGATCGAGAATCGCCGTCCGGGAATAGAGAATGTCGTAACGCAGGGCCAGCTCATCGAGCATCTGCGGGTTCTGTTCGCCACGGCGCACATTTGCCATGCTGTGGCTGAGCTGGCGCACTTCCCGATCCAGCTGGTAAACCGACCAGAGCGAGTTCTCACGCACGCCATCTTCCATGATACGATACTGGCGTGCGATATCGACAAAGAGAACCAGAAGGACGAGCAGGAGCACAGCAGACACGGTCTGCAGGACAAAGGCAACCGTGCCTCCGCCTGCAAATTTCCGCGCTGTTGCTCCCGTCAATGTCACTGACCGACCTCGATTTCCTTGATCTGCCAGACCGAGCGCGAAAAGTACTTCTCATTGTATAGGTCGGCATCGAGATCGAAGGGATAGACCAGCATCAGCGGGCCCTTGTCGCGAACCGACATCAGCTTGCCGTCAAGCTTCGTGGCCAGGATGGTATCGAGCTTGGCGTCTTCCGCCGGCACGTCAGCGGCGTAGTCGTTCAGGGCACGGACCTTGAGGCTCGTGCCGGTCGCACCGACCGCAGCCAGGACTTCGCGCAGCAGCGGGCCTTCAAAGGTCACTCTACCCTCAGTCCACGGCGTTTCCATTTCGCCCTTTCGGCCCGTCAGCTTTTCCAGCATGGCCATGTCGAACTGGGCAGTGTCGCCGGCATTGGTGTTGGAGATCTTGCCCTTGACGGTCAGGATCACAGGTCCTGTGGGGGCATCGAGAGCGAGCGCACACGTGGCGGAAACGACGCTCGCGAGGAGCGCAACGAGAATGCTCTTCATGGCTTTCGTCCCTTTCTCAGGCAGAGCGAAGTTCAGGATGAACCGCAGTCGACCCGAGATGGTCGGCCAGCAGCTTGCGGAACGCGACGGCTTCGACCGGCTTGTGCAGGAAGTCCGTCACCCCGGCCGCCTTCGCTTCTTCGCGCAGCCGCGGCTCGTCGTCGGCCGTTACCATGACGACTGGTACGTCGCTGTAACGGTCCATCAGGCGTACGGCCTTGACGAACTGAATCCCGGACATACCAGGCAGCATGTGATCAACGATCAGCATTTCGAAGTTTTCGGCATGACACAGCATGAGTGCCGTGTTTCCGTCACCGGCGACCTTGATCTCTTCGACCGTCACCTTTTTCGCGAGATGCTTGATGATCATCGCGTTGGTCGGATTGTCTTCGACAATCAAAATGGCCATTTCACTCCCCCTTTAAATACGCCGCTCAGGGCTTCAAGGCGCCCCGTCAGCACGGCGGGTGCTGCGTTAACCTTTCATGGAGGAGTTGTATCAGGGGGAGGCTGAAATTGGCTGAACCAAACCGGTACAATTTTAACGATGATGCATTTAATTAGAACTTAATAATTTTCGGAGATCCGACTACAGTCCGAAGAGGGCCCATTCAGAGCAGGTCGAAGGTGAAATCGGCAGTGCGGCTGCGCTCAATGACCAGCCTGCCATTGGGCAGATCGTTGCCTTCGACTTTCGCTTCAATCTGTGCCGGAGTGAGACCATAATGGGTCCAGCGCGCCTGCAGCCGGCGTTCCAGTTCGGCGATCGGCGGAGCGACCATGACGGTGAGATCGAAGAGATCCGAGAGGCCTGCCCACCTGCCCTGTTCGAGCAGCAGGTAATTGCCTTCTGCAATGACGATGCGATCGTCCGGCGTGATGCAGCGGGCGGCGGAAATCGCCAATTCGCGGGCACGGTCGAAGACAGGCACGAAGACCTCGCCTCCAGCCTTGACCGCGCGCAGCAGGTCTGAAAGGCCGCGCACATCGAAGGTGTGGGGAGCGCCCTTGCGTGCGAGATCGCCTCGCTCTTCGAGAATTGCGTTGTCGAGATGGAACCCGTCCATCGGCAGGACGGCGCTGCGCTGTCCCCTGTCAGCGAGGAGCGCGTGCAGGCGATCGGCCAATGTCGACTTGCCGGCGCCGGGAGGGCCTGCCACGGCGACGAGCAGACGGGCGCTGCCATGCGCCCGCCTTTCGATTTCCGAGAGCAGGTCGTCGAGAGCGGGGCTCATGCGGCCTGCCCGACCTCGGGCGCCGGGCGTGCGCCGGTCATGAAGGCGACCGCGTCCGACATGGTGTAATCCTTCGGGTTGATCACGCAGAGGCGCTTGCCGAGGCGATGGACGTGGATACGGTCCGCTACTTCGAAGACATGCGGCATGTTGTGGCTGATCAGGACGATCGGCATGCCGCGCGAGCGCACGTCGAGGATCAGCTCAAGCACCTTGCGGCTTTCCTTGACCCCGAGGGCGGCCGTTGGCTCATCGAGGATGATGACCTTGGATCCGAAGGCTGCGGCACGTGCCACAGCGACGCCCTGACGCTGGCCGCCCGACAGAGTCTCGACTGCCTGGTTGATGTTCTGGATGGTCATCAGGCCAAGTTCGGAGAGCTTGTCGCGGGCAAACTTCTCCATGGCCGGACGATCCAGCTTGCGGAAGACGCTGCCCATGACGCCCGGCTTGCGCAGTTCGCGACCGAGGAACATGTTGTCGGCAATCGACAGCGCCGGCGACAGAGCGAGGTTCTGGTAGACGGTTTCGATACCCGCATCGCGCGCCTCAATCGGCGAGCGGAAGTTGATCGGCTTGCCTTCGAGGCGGATCTCGCCTTCGTCCGGCGAGACGGCACCTGATATCGCCTTGATCAGCGAGGACTTGCCGGCACCGTTGTCGCCTATGACGGCGAGGATCTCGCCGGGATAGAGATCAAAGTCTGCCTGATCGAGGGCCGTGACGCGGCCGTAACGCTTGACCAGGCCACGGGCTGTGAGAATGGGTTCCTGGGTCATCAGCCTGCTACCTTTCTGATCCACTGGTCGATTGCCACGGCGGCTATGATGAGAACGCCGATCAACAGATAGGTCCATTGTGGATCGGTGCCGATCAGGCGCAGGCCAAGCTGGAAGACGCCGACGATCAGGGCGCCGAAGATCATTCCAAGTATAGAGCCACGCCCGCCAAAGAGCGAGATGCCGCCGATCACCACGGCCGTGATGGATTCGATGTTGGCGAACTGACCGGCGGTCGGGGAAACCGAACCGATACGGCCGATCAGGGCCCAGCCTGCCAGGGCACAGATGAGGCCGGACAGGGTATAGACGGAAATCAGCATGCGCTTGACGTTGACACCCGCCAGTTCCGCCGCGTCCGGATCATCGCCGACCGCATAGACATGACGCCCCCAGGCTGTGTGGTTCAGCACATACCAGAGGACTGCGACCAGAAGCACCATGGCGACGACGCCATAGGTGAGCACCGCGCCGCCCATGCGGATGTTTTCGCCGAAAAACTTCAAGATTGGCGCATTGGCGTCGATGTCCTGGCTGCGGATCGTCTCATTGGCCGAATAAAGGAAGTTGGTTGCGAGAACGATCTGCCACATGCCGAGCGTGACGATGAAGGGCGGAAGCTTCATGCGGGCGACGAGCACGCCGTTGATAAAGCCGCAAAAGGCGCCTACGCCGAGACCGCAAAGCACGGCAAGCTCCGGTGGCAGACCATAGCGGAAGGCGAACTGGCCCATGACCACCGAGGACAGGACCATGATGGCGCCGACCGAAAGATCAATGCCGGCGGTCAGGATGACCAGCGTCTGCGCGGCACCGACGATGCCGACGATCGCGACCTGCTGGAGGATCAGAGTGAGCGTAAAGGCGGAAAAGAACTTGCCGCCGAGAATGAGGCCGAAGACCGCAATCGACAGAACAAGGACGATCAGTGCCACTGCGGCCGGACTGGAATGAAGGAAATGCTGGAAGCGCTCGAGCAGCGTGCGCTCATGACGGTCGAACGAGGCGACCTCGGTCGAACTCGAAGACAGAACCTTTTCAAATTCCTGCGGAGTCCGCGTTTCGGGATTGGCCGGCTGCATGGGTCATCCTCCCTGCCGTTGTCTCAAATTTTTACATGAAGGATACGCCCGGCCTGCCGCCGCGCAAGGCCGGGCGTTGCGCCTACCGGCGAGAGACTTGCTCTCGCCGGCGTTTCAGTTCAGGCGCAGGAGGCTGAAATCAACCCCAGCACTTGTTCATGCCTTCGGTGGTGTCGATCGACTCGACGCCAGCAGCCGGCTTGTCGGTGACGAGGGCAACGCCCGTGTCGAAGAAGTTCTTGCCTTCGGTGGCAGCCGGCTTTTCACCGGTGTCGGCGAACTTCTTGATGGCTTCGATGCCGAGAGCCGCCATCAGCAGCGGATACTGCTGAGAAGTCGCGCCGATGACACCTTCCTTGACGTTCTTGACGCCCGGGCAACCACCGTCAACGGAGACGATCAGGACGTCCTTTTCCTTGCCGACAGCCTTCAGGGCTTCATAGGCACCGGCAGCTGCCGGCTCGTTGATCGTGTGGACGACGTTGATGGAGGGGTCCTTCTGGAGAAGGTTTTCCATCGCGGTACGACCGCCTTCTTCGTTGCCATTGGTCACGTCGTGGCCGACGATGCGCGGATCGGATTCGTCACCGATCTTGCTGATGTCAGCAACGTCGATGCCGAAGCCCTTCATGAAGCCCTGGTTGCGCAGGACGTCGACTGACGGCTGCGACGGGGTGAGGTTCAGGAAGGCGATCTTGGCGTCCTTGGCGGCGTCGCCGAGCGTGGCGGCAGCCCACTTGCCGATCAGTTCGCCGGCGAGAAGATTGTCAGTCGCAAAGGTCATGTCGGCAGAGTCGATCGGCTCCAGCGGCGTGTCGAGGGCGATGACCAGCAGGCCAGCATCGCGGGCCTTCTGCACGGCCGGAACGATGCCCTTGGTGTCGGATGCGGTGAGCAGGATGCCCTTCGCGCCGTCCGCAATGCAGGTTTCGATGGCTGCAACCTGGCTTTCGGAATCGCCGTCGATTTTGCCGGCATAGGACTTCAGGGTCACGCCAAGCTCAGCGGCCTTGGCCGTCGCGCCTTCCTTCATCTTGACGAAGAAGGGGTTGGTGTCGGTCTTGGTGATGAGGCAGGCGGAAACGTCGGCTGCCTGCACCGGAGCGGCGAAGACAACGCCGAGAGCGAGGGTCGACAAGGCAGCAGTGATCAGAGACTTTTTCATTTTGGTATCCTCCCGAATGGTGTCGGCCAGCTCCTCCGGCCGCAGCGTGTCGGCACGGGCCGCCCCTCTGGCGATCCGATCGGCCGCCATCAGGCAGCCACTCCTCCACGGGCACATTTAGAACATCAGAACATTTCGACTGTCAATAAATAAATCCAGTTGAATTATTAAATCGGTGTGACATTCTGCGGGGGCTTTCGTAAAAGGAAGCGGTCGGGAGGAGCGACCTTCAGTGTCACAGGATGATCATGCACGACTGGCGGATCCGGCGCCCAGGGTGAGCGCCGGCGGCGGCTCGAACCAGGTGCGCGTGCGCGCCTATAACGAGCGGCTGGTGCTTTCGCTGGTGCGCCAGAATCCCGGCTGCTCCAAGGCCGACATCGCGCGCCTGACAGGACTTTCCGCCCAAACCGTCTCCGTCATCATGCGCTCGCTGGAAAGCGATGAGCTGCTGATGCGCGGCGAGCCCATTCGCGGCCGCGTCGGCCAGCCCTCGGTACCGATGTTCATCAATCCGGAGGCCGTCTTCTCCTTCGGCGTGAAGATCGGCCGCCGCAGCGCCGACCTCGTGCTGATGGACTTCGCCGGCAGCATCCGGGAGCAACGGCACCGGACCTATCGCTACCCGCATCCCGACCATCTCCTCCCCTTCATCTGTGACGGCATCGCCGAGATGGAAGCGGACATGGACGAGACGATGCGCGCACGGATCGCCGGCATCGGCATCGCCGCTCCCTTCGAACTGTGGAACTGGGCCGAAGAAGTTGGCGCGCCCGAGGGCGCCATGGAGATCTGGCGCAAGGTCGATCTGCAGGGCGAGGTCCAGACGCGCATGGCGCATCCCGTCTATCTGCGGAACGATGCGACCAGCGCCTGCGGGGCTGAACTCGTCTTCGGCGCCGGTCAGCGCTATCCGGATTTCGTCTATTTCTACATCGGATCCTTCATCGGCGGCGGCATCGTCGTCAATTCCTCGCTCTTTGTGGGGCGGACCGGCACGGCTGGCGCGATCGGCCCCCTGCCCGTCCGCGACAAGCATGGACAAACCCGCCAGCTACTCGACATCGCCTCGATCTTCGTGCTCGAGAACCTGCTGCGCGAGCGCGGCATCGATCCCCAGCCGCTCTGGTATGCCGCCGAAGAGTGGATCGATTTCGGCGAACCGCTGGAAATCTGGCTGCAGGACACCGCCGCCGCTCTCGCCCAAGCGGTGATTGCCGCCGCCTCGATCATCGACTTTGCCGCTGCCATCATCGACGGCGGCTTCCCGGCCTGGGTTCGTCATCGCCTTGTCAACGCCACGATCGAGGCGATGAACCGCCTCGACCTTCAGGGTGTCGTCATTCCCGACATCATCGAAGGCGAAGTCGGCGATCAGGCTCGCGCCATCGGCGGCGCCAGCCTGCCGATCTTCGACCGCTACCTCATCGATCAAACCGTACTGTTCAAGGATACCACCCATGCTGAAGGGCATTGACCCCCTCCTGAGTCCCGAGCTTCTCGCCACCCTGCGCGCCATGGGTCATGGCGACGAGATCGCCATCGTCGACGGCAATTATCCGGCGCTCGAACACGCGCGCCGCCTGGTGCGCCTCGACGGGCATGCGCTGGTTCCGGTGCTGAACGCGATCCTCAGCGTTATGCCGATCGACGATTTCGTGCCGGAGGCAATCTTTCGCTCGGTGGTCGGTGGCAAGCCGGATCAGGTCGATCCCGTGCATCAGGAAATCATCGACTGCTGCGCAAGCCACGAGCCGAAGGTGCCCGTCACGAAGCTTATCGGCGCCGACTTCTACAATCGCGTCAAGGCGGCCCATACGGTGGTGCAGACAGGCGAACCACGGCTCTACGCCAATGTCATCCTGCGCAAGGGCGTGATCTACCCGTAAACCTCAGCCTTCGAGTGCGCGCGAGATCCGCCGGGAGAGTTCCACCGGGTTCTTGAGCACGATGGCGCGGCTGGTGCGCTCCACCAGCTGCTCGCGCGCCAGCCTCGACATTTCCCGAGACACGGTTTCACGGCTCGCGCCGATATGCTCGGCCAGCTCCGCATGCACGAGCGGCGGCGAGATTATCCGCTCGCGGCCACCGTCGTTGCGCACGCGCGACAGGCGTAGCAGCGTATTGTAGAGCCGGTGCTTCGTGTCGAGGAAGGACAGTTCCGACAGGCGGTCGTTCATCGCCCGAATGCGCTTGGAGAGCAGTTGCAGCAGCGCGAGCGCCACATCCGAACGCTGCCTCAGGATGTCGAGAAACACCATGCACGGGATGACGGTGACCGTCGCGTCACTGACCGCCATCAGGCTCGCCGATCGAGCCATGTCGTCGATCGCGGCCTGCTCGCCGAGAATGTCGCCACGCTTGAAGCTGCCGAGAATCGCCTCCTTGCCAACCGAGAAGCGAAGGACGGCGCGGATTTCTCCTGTCTGGACTATGAAGACATCCTTCGACACATCCTCGAAATCAACCAGGCTCTCGCCTGCGCTCAAGGTGCGCGAATGGCAGCGCGCAAGCCACTCGCGGTCTTCCTCAGGAGTCAGGCCAGCAAAGATCGTGCATCCGCGCAGCGTCGGAAGCGTGGTTGCCGGAAGCGGCAGGGGCGAACCTGTCGTAGCGTTTGCTTTCATTTACGGATTACTTGTCGCGTTCATGACGGTGAGGGTTACTTATTCTCTGGCAATGACCAATAGCAAGACGGCGGGAACCAAGACCCTTACAATTCGGCTACCACACATCATCGTTTTTGACTCAATTTGAAACAATGCAGATGCACATGCCGCAAAGTCAACCGATCGAGCCCGAGGATGGTCCCCATACATCGGTCAAGGCGAAGCCGCGCTCGAAGGGATCGAAGGGGTCGAGCGCGACCTGATGCAGGCCGAAGGTGAAGCCGCGGCCGCTGATGGTCGGGATGACGGCCGGACGACCGGCCACCTCCGACAGGCCGGCAAGGCCCACCTCGAATTCCGAACCGATGATCGAGCGGGACAGCATCGTGTCGCCGACCGCGACCTTGCCTCGGGCGTGCAGCGTCGCGAGATTGGCAGAGTTTCCGGTGCCGCAGGGCGACCGGTCTACCCGACCGGGCCACATGGTGGTGCAGGTCCGGATGGCGCCGTCCGGATCGACATCGCGGAACATCACATAGGCGACCCCGGAAATGGCGGGGATCTCAGGATGGGCCACCGGGATCTTCCGGTTGATCTCCTCTTTCAGGATCATCCCTGCCTCGACCAGGGCACGGGCGTTGCCCTTCTCGATGGTGAGGCCCACCTGGCCGACATCGACCAGGGCGTAGAAAATGCCGCCATAGCTCAGGTCGAAGGTGATGCGGCCCCATTGCTCAGTGTCGAGCGAAACATCCAGTTCGTGTACGAAGGATGGTACCATCGTCAGCTTCACCCGCTCGCAGCGCCCGTCACGGCAGGTTGCCGTCGCCTTGACGAGGCCGGCTGCCGTTTCCAGGATCACGATGGTCTCTGGCTCCTGCATCTCCACCATGCCGCTTTCCAGAAGCGCCGTGGTCACACAAATGGAGTTGGACCCGGAACTCGCATGCGCCTGGTCCGGTTGCAGGATGACAAACGCCGCATCAGCGGCCGGGTTCTTCGGCGGCAGCAGCAGGTTGACGGAGCCGATCGGCGCACCGCGCGGCTCGAGCACTAGCATGCGCCTGAGCGCCTCGCCCTTGGGATCGGTATTCAGCCAGAGCAACTGTGCCGCCACCGTCTCACCCGGGATTTTCGGCACTCCGCCGATGGCAACCTTGCCGATTTCACCCTCGGCGTGAACGTCGAGCAATTGAAGAGTGCGCTTCCATCTCATGTCATAATCCCACAGTCGGTCGACCATCCCGCTCCATAGCAGGGCTCTCTCCTTCAAGAGCACAGGCGTGTGCATTACCTCAAGGGGAGACGTCACAGAAGGCTAACTGCAACGTTGCCGGAGACTGTTAAATCAGTGCGCCCACATATCCAAGTGCTTTTATACAAGCACCGGGCGGCAAGAGACGGGACGCGCCGGGGCACCATCTATGGAATATGCCGGTTTTTAGGTGGTCGTCAGACCACGGCGAAGTCATCGTGATACAGCGTCAAGCCCGCCTTCACATGGGCGAAGACGACGGCAGCCCCTGCTCCGTCACCATCTGCATCATAAGCGAGCGCGCCAGTCGTCCTGTTATGGAGGATCCGCTGCTCAGCGGTCGTCGCAACACTGCCCGTGCCGAAGGACTGCTCGATCAGGGTTCCCAGATAGCCGATGTCCGAGAAGACATCCGCCTCGATCAGGATCTGGTCGAGTGCCACATCGAAGTCGGTGATCCGGTCGGAATTGGCCGTCCCGAACTGGTCGAAGACAAACATGTCGGCACCTGCGCCGCCTGTCAGCGTATCCACCCCAAGCCCGCCATAGAGCCAGTCATTGCCGGCGCCTCCGTCGAGACGATCATTGCCGGCACCGCCGTAGAGCGTGTCGCTGCCGGTCGATCCAAGCAGGACGTCATTACCACCATTGCCGTGGAGGATGTCGTCGCCCCGCCCGCCATCAAGGATATTTGCCCCGCTGCCGCCGGTCAGAACGTTATTGAGATCATTGCCATAGCCAAT
>CALSAF010000055.1:0-24525 GCA_943372805.1 Rhizobium sp. Q54 | reverse complement strand
CGATTGGTTCAACAACAGGCGCCTGCTGGAGCCGATCGGAAACATTCCGCCCGTCGAAGCCGAGCAACGCTACTACGCTATGCTGGACGACGTCCCACTGGCTGCCTAATTTAAGAAAACTGGCCTCCGGCAATCCCGGTGCGGTTCAGTACTTCGATTTCGACCTCTTGTGGGCCGGCCTCGTCACGTTCAATTTCGAGCGGCTTTAAACGGCTAAAACTATGTTTGGCGGCATAGCCTGTGACTTTGATCATGGATCTACCTTTCAAAAATCTGTGGAAGGTGGTTGTATGCCGCGCGATCGCTCGGACGCGTCAGGCTGCAGGCGCGTCCCGGCGAACTGATCGCCGGGGAGGACACACTATCAGGCGAAGTTCGATGGAACGCTGGCTGCCGACGCACCGTGTCTCTCAAGAAAGGCAAGAGCGGCTGAAGCCACTTCTTCCCAGCCTGGCTCGTTGCAAATATAATGGCTGCGGCCAGCGAAGGGCAAGAACTCTGTCACGCTCGCCTCGTCAGTGTAGCCCTTGTAATTTTTTTCGGTCAGATGCGCGGGGATGATCTGGTCGTCCTCGCCGCCGATGAGCAGAAGGGGGGCGTGAGGCGCATCAAGGTCTATCTTGCCGTCGGATCCCATGCAGTCGCGCAGCACATTGCGGCTGTCATGCGTTGCAGTGGCCTCAAACTCCCGCTCGGCTTCCGCTTCGCTAAGCGTGTTGGCAAAAGCGTCATGGAAGGTTTTAGCGTTCATGAGGACGGGATCATTGCCCTTTAAGGGGTTGGCAATGATGGCGCTATTTTTAAGGAAGCCCCAGTCGAGGTCGATCATGCCGTTGGGCGCCACCGAATTGATCGCGACACCAGCTGACAACAAGCCTCGGGCGTTGAGCAGTTGCGTGATCAGTCCGCCTACCGAATGGCCGATCATGACCGGGCGGTCGAAGCGATGAACCTCCGCTTCGATAGAGGTTATCACGTCGGCCAGATGCAGATCGCCGAGGCCTGCGGGCGGGTCCGCGCGCAAATCGCTCGGCTCGCCAAAATGCAGCGGCCACGCGGGCGTAACACAATTAAATCCCTTGGCGCTGAAGAAACCCGTCCATTTTTCCCAGCTTTTTGGATTTTGAAACATCCCATGGACAAAGATGATGTCGGTCATGATGTTCTCCTGATATATTTCCATTCAGCGAACGGCAGGAGAAACTTTCTGTTCCGATCAGGTGGTAATTTTAACCAATTTCATCTTGTGTATGAAAAGTCTAATCCACATCAACTTTCAGAGATTGGCAGTCGACGCACCATTTTTTTATCGCAATCAAAATTGTACAATTGACCCAGGGTTTGTTTTCTTATTTTATTTATCGCATCAGCTATTCTGCTTGACGCCGGGCTTGCCAATCGACCCGCCAGGGCGCCTGATCTCATATGAGATGTCGCTGGATCGTCAGTTGATCTAACATACCGCGAAACTGTCCGGCCAAATATTGCGCGTAAGCTCGATTCTCCGGATCATCGGCCAGACCCGCCAGAACCTCTACGGTACGGATTTCTTCGGCGAGGCGTGTCCAAGCATCGATCTCACCTTCGTGCATATTCTCCAGAGGCCGCCATATCACGCTCTAACTCTTAGGTCCGTACCTTGTTTCACGTCCATTTTTGCCTCGCAGCCGTTCGAAGCAATCTCGTCATAACGCGAGACTCGTTGCCTCTATCGCGCTAGGAAGCCCGACGAAGAGTGATGACTCTAAATTGTGGTTTCCGATCCAACCCGAGAATCTGTGCCCGAGACCAAATTGAACATGTCCAACGAAGTCGCCTCCTTTTCGCCTGCGTCACTTGCCGCGGTGCTCGACCAGAGCGTCGATTGCGTCAAGATCATTGGGCTTCTTGGCGAAGTCAGATACATGAATGCCAATGGCATGTGCGCGATGGAGATCGATGATTTCTCGACCGTCGCCGGACAGCAGTGGGCCGATTTCTGGCCGGAAGAAACGCAATCGGTGATCCGAGCGTCCTACAGCGAAGCTGAACTCGGCAAGCCCGTCCGCTTTCGAGCCTTTTGCCCTACACAAAAAGGTACAGCGCGCTGGTGGGACGTCACTGTGTCTGCCGTGAAAAACGATCTGGGTGAGCATGCCGGCTATCTGGCCGTCTCCCGCGATGCGACCGAGAACCAGACGAGCCGCGACGCTTTGGACATCGCTACCAGTGAATTGCGCCATCGACTCAAGAACACCTATACCATGATTGCCAGCCTGCTGATGGGATTTGCGCGCGGCAACCCACATCATTCCGAATTTGCAGAGCAGATGACCGAGAGACTTGTCGGGCTGAGCCGCGCCCAGGTTCTTTTCGCAGAAACCGACACCCCTTGCGATCTTAACGACCTTGTTTCGGCCCTCGTCGAACCGTTCAGCAATGAGCATTGCGGCGTTGAAATCGAACGTCTGCCAGCATGTACGATCGACAAGGGGAGAGCCGATGCGATCGCCCTGGTCATCGGGGAGCTGACCGTCAACTCGTCCAAACATGGCGCGATTAAATATGGTGGTTCAGTCAAAATCTGCGGGGAAGCAGATGATCGGTCATTGTCCATCTTCTGGGCGGAGCATAGTTTCGCGCCGGTCGTCGAGCATGTACGCGATGGCGGCCAGGGCCTTGCCCTCATCGGGCGGATCATGCGCGCGCGCAGCGGCACCATCGACACGGCATGGCGCGATGATGGTTTGGACGTCACGCTGACCTTCGCGCTCTGACCCTTCGACTGATGATTGCCTGATCCAGCACATCCAAATTTGCGTTCGACGTTCTGATTCCGATTGATGTGCCAGTTATTGACACAGCACGGCAAGGCGGTAATCCACCGCCTATGCCCAATCGCCTTTCCAGAAACGTCTCCCTCACGCCAGAGCTTGATCGCTTTATCGAGACCCGTCTCGAGATTGGCGATTATGGTAATGCCAGTGAGGTGGTACGCACCGCGCTCAAACTGCTGCGTGAGCGGGAGGGGGTCGGTTCGGGCGATCCATTTGGATGGCTGCGGGGGCGTGGCACCTGCGTTGACCTGATGCGCCAGCAGGATTGGACGGCCACTCAGCTTGGCAGCCCGGCTCGATGGTCAGCGCAACTGCGGGCCACAGTAAACAATGTCCTCAATTCGCCTGTCCCCAAGGTATTGATGTGGGGGCCAGATCACGTCATGATCTATAATGACGGCTATGTCGCCATAGCCGGGGATTATCACCCCAGGGCCATGGGTGGCACCGTGCCGGGCATCTGGCCCGAAATCTGGGATTTCAACCGCGAGATCCTGGCTTCAGGGTTCCGTGGCGAGGTGGTCTCGCACCGCGATCAGCCCATGATACTCAACCGCTATGGGACGCCGGAGGAGGTCATTTTCGACCTCTTCTATACGCCTATATATGATGAGGATGGCAAGGTCGGCGGTGTCATGTGCACCGTTATCGAGAATACCGAAAAGGTAGAAGCGCAGCGCGCTTTGGCCAAAAGCGAACATGAGCTGCGGATCATCACGGACTCGCTGCCGGTCCTGATCTCTTATGTCGATACAGAACATGTCTACCGCTTTGCCAACAGTTTCTACGAGGACTGGCTGGGTACACCGCCATCCCAGGTCATCGGTCGGCATATTCGCGATGTCGTCGGCGAGAAGACCTATGCCGACCGCCTGCCGCTGATCGAGCGGGCGATGGCAGGCGAGTGGGTGGTCGCCGATACCACGATGCCCCACCATTCCGGCCAGGATCGCGCGGCCGAGGTTCGCTACATCCCTCGGGTTGAAGCGAACGGCTCGGTTTCCGGCTTCCATGTGCTGGTATTCGACATTGAGGATCGCGTTCAGCGCGAGGCTGCGTTAGAGCGCCTGATCCAGCACCGCGAGCGCGCAGAGGAACAACTGCGCCAGCTCAACGAGACGCTGGAAACACGCGTCATCGAGGAAATCGCAGAGCGCCGCCAGGCTGAAGCGATCCTGGCCCAATCGCAGAAGATGGAAACGATCGGCCAGCTGACCGGCGGCGTTGCCCATGATTTCAACAATCTCTTGCAGGTCGTATCGGGCAATCTCCAGCTGCTGGCCCGCGACATCGCCGACAATGAGAAGGCGCAGACGCGTGTCGCCAACGCAATGGCCGGCGTTACCCGGGGCGCCAAGCTCGCCGCCCAGCTTCTGGCCTTTGGCAGGCGGCAGGCGCTTGAGCCCAAGGTGGTGAATGTTACACGCTTCGTACGCGATATGGACGATATGCTCCGCCGCGCTATCGGTGAGGGCATCGAGATAGAGACCATCGTTGCTGGTGGGCTCTGGAACACATTTGTCGATCCGGCACAGGTCGAGAACGCACTGCTCAATCTCGCGATCAACGCCCGGGACGCGATGGATGGACAGGGCAGGCTCACGATCGAGCTCGGCAATGCCAGCCTCGACGATGATTATGCGCGTACCCATAGCGAAGTCGTGGCCGGTCAATATGTGATGCTGGCTGTTACCGACACCGGCACGGGCATTCCGGCCGATATTATCGACAAGGTTTTTGACCCGTTCTTTTCGACCAAGAGCGAGGGCAAGGGATCGGGTCTTGGGCTTTCGATGGTCTATGGTTTCGTCAAACAGTCTGGCGGACACATCAAAATCTACTCCGAGGTTGGCGAAGGCACGACCATCAAACTTTACTTCCCCCGCTCGGTGGAAAATGAGGATGTGGAGGTCGAACTTGACAGCGGGCCGATCCGCGGTGGCAGTGAAACCGTACTGGTCGTCGAAGATGACGATGCGGTTCGCGCGACGGTCGTCGAGATGTTGAGCGACTTGGGCTATGGGGTCCTCAAGGCTGTTGATGCCAGCAGCGCTCTGAGCGTCATCGAAAGCGGCATCCAGATCGACATGCTGTTCACCGATGTCGTCATGCCCGGGCGCCTCAAGAGCGCGGAACTGGCGCGCATGGCGCGCGAGCGCCAACCAGACATCGCCGTGCTGTTCACCTCAGGCTATACAGAGAATTCGATCGTCCATGGCGGTCGCCTGGATGCCGGCGTCGAACTTCTTTCCAAGCCCTATTCCCGTGATGCCCTCGCGCGCAAATTCCGGCACGTTCTGGCAAATCAGCGGCAACGCAACCTCGCCCGATTAATGCCTCAGCGAGCAACGCCGACCGAGCCATCCTCGCGTCGGAAGGTCCTTGTTTTGATTGTTGAGGATGATGCACTCATCCTGATGAACACGGCGGAAATGGTGAAGGAACTGGGACTGACCGTGATCGAGGCAATGAGTGCCGAAGACGCGATTTCCGCGCTTCAGACCACCCATGTCGACGTGCTGATCACCGACGTCAATCTACCGGGAATGGCTGGGCCCGAACTGGCTGCTCAGGCGCGCGCGCTCCTACCTGAAATAGGCGTGATTTTTGCTACCGGTGATACGCAACTGGAATTTGATCGCGCCGATCCCAAGGTTGCTCTCCTTGCAAAGCCATATGATGGAAAGGCGCTTGCAGAAGCTATTTCTGGTGCAGGTATCGATCTTATGTCCACGTCGACACCGTCTCGCAAAGACGCCAAATCCAGTTAGCGCGCAATCTCCGCGTTGACCGGGCGAACGCCTGCGCGCCCGGTCAATAACTCATAGCATTGGGTCAGTCTGTGACGGGCATGGCCGATTTAACATGGCCCGTTCTTCTGCCAGGATCCCACCCATGCATCCGATGCGAGCGTCCTTGGTCAATGGTCTGCGTCAATGCAGACGCGTGGGCTAACCGGTGAAACTCTTACAAGGGCAGTGCTTTGAGCAGAGAGGCTGCCGACACGATCTGGATATCGGAACCTGACGCTCGATATGCCTCAGCCCTTTTGAACTGCGCATCGTAACGGACATAGCCGAACGGCTCATCTGCCGCGACGACCAGCATCGTCGTGGTCGCGCCGACTGACGCCATGATCTTCCCACCATTGGCCGCAATGCGCTGCGCCAGTGGACCGTCACGCGGCTCGCCAAGGATGGCAATGCGCTGGCCCTTGAGCATCCCTCCGGTCGCTGGCCTTGGCAAAGGCGGCGGACGTTTTCTGGGCGGTGGCGCCAGCCAGTCGGTCAATTGCGAGCCTGTATGGTCGATCGCCTTTACGATGATCATCCCTGCCGCGCGGGCATCGCTTAGTGCATCATGATGTTTGAGCGGGATACCCAGATGCTTCGCCACGATGTTGAGCCGGTGACTGGGAAGCTCGGGCCATACGCGCTTGGCAACGCGCACACTATCGAGCCATGTCGTCTCGACCATCGCGCGGTCATGGACCAGGCAGGCTGCGGCGAGGGCCCCTTTATCGAAATAGGAATGGGCAACGGTCGTGCGACCACTCAAATGACTGTGCACGACGGCATGGACATCGGCAAAGCAGGGTTGGCCCACGACATGCCTGGCGGCAATCCCGTGAATGCGCGTGTTGAAGCTGCTGAAATGATCCCGCGGGTCGACCAGCGACTCATACTCAAAGGTGACTGCGCCATTGCGGAACCCGACGATACCGATCTGGCAGATGCTACTGACGCGGGCGCATGCCGTTTCGACATCGATGACCACGAAATCCGGCTCTTTGCTTTCGTCATCGCCGGGATCGGTTGGATGGGGTGGGAACATGGAGGGGCCATAGGCGGTCTCAAACCCAATGTCCAAGCGCTCTGCTGGCAATGGCAGGGTTGCAAAGTCCCACCTCAGTGCGCGTAGATCATCTTGCGCGTCATGCCGCCATCAACGGCAATTTGCTGACCGGTGATGAAGCCGGCGCCATCGGATGCCAGAAACAGGACAGTTGCGGCGATGTCGGCGGGTTCCCCAACGCGACCAACCGGGTGCTGCTCCCGATCGATCGCACGATGCTCTACGGCTTCACGCGTTTGCGCTTTCGCCCAAGGCCGCGTCTCGATCCAGCCAGGCAGGATGGCGTTGACCCGGATGTCGGGACCAAGGCTGATCGCTAGAGCATGGGTGAGAGCGCATAAAGCCCCCTTGGCCGCCGCATAGGCTTCTGTATCGGGCTCCGATTGGATTGCGCGGGTCGACGCCATGATCACGATCGACCCCTTGCTTTGCCGCAGCAGGGGAACGGCGGCACGAACCATCAAAAAGGCGCCCGTTACGTGGCTGTCCTGCCATGCCTGCCATTTTTTGAGCTCAAGCTGCTCAATCGGGCCGTTGAGCGGATCAGCAAGGCCCGCATTGGATACGAGCAGATCAATGCCGTGGGCCGCGTCCCCTTCCCTATTCCATTCGATGATCTTCTCGAACGCCTTTTCGATGTCGCGCTCGCTGGCGACATCGGCACGAATGACGATAAGATTTCCCGATGGTAGTTCGCTGCTCAAGCCACGAACCGCCTCGGCGTCGCGATCAAGCACCGCCACGCGCCAGCCTTGCGTCAGCAGAGCTTGGGTGATGCCCTTACCAATGCCCTGCGCCCCGCCCGTTACAATTGCCGTTTTCATAATATATCTAGTCTCCAGACGACAGGCGCAGGAAGTGCGTGCTCAGGCTATGCCGGCGCCGCCGGTCACACCAAAAACTTCGCCGGTGATGTAGCTGCCCTCCTGGCTCGCCAGCAGTACATAGACAGGGGCAATCTCCACCGGTTGTCCAGGGCGTCCAAACTGGCTCTGCTTGCCGAACTCCATCACCTTTTCCTGCGGTTGGCCACCGCTAGACTGCAACACTGTCCAGAACGGACCAGGCGCAACGACATTGGCGCGAATGCCCTTTTCGATCAGCTGTTTGGCCAGAGCCTTGGTGTAAGCAACAATTCCTGCCTTCGTCGTAGCGTAATCAAGAAGAATGGCGGACGGTTCGTACGCCTGCACCGAGGCTGTGGTGATGACTGAAGCGCCAGCGGGCAAATGCGGCACCGCTGCCTGCGCAATCCAGTGCATGGCGTAGAGATTGGTCTTCATCGTGCGGTCGAAATCATCCGAGCTGACCTCGTCGATCGCGTCGCGATATTGTTGCCGGCCGGCATTGATAACCAGAATATCGAGGCCACCTAGTTGTTCGACGGTCTGGGCGACGAGGTCGCGGCACCAATTTTCGTCCGTGATGTCGCCCGGCAGCGCGATTGCCTTTCTCCCTTCCGCTTCGATCAGCGCAACCACGGCTTTGGCGTCTTCTTCCTCGGCCGGAAGATAAGACAGGGCGACATCGGCACCTTCACGGGCATAGGCGATGGCGGCCGCGCGACCGATGCCGGAATCCGCGCCGGTCACAAGTGCCTTACGGCCCGTCAGCTTGCCCGATCCGACATAGCTTTCCTCGCCGTGATCGGGCTTGGGATTCATCTGTGCGGCAATGCCAGGAACGGGTTGTGGCTGCTTGGGGAAGGGCGGCACGGGATATTGGGTGCGGGGGTCCTGCAGGGTGAGGCGATCGGCCATCGGGGGCTCCTTGTTCAATTGTGCGATAGGTAGGCCACGAGGCCTGATTGGGCTGTCGATCGTTCGATCACTCCTTCCCGCGTGCGGGATTGGAGGCACCGACCAGTTCGGGCGGCTTTTTGAGGCCGAGCGTTTCTTTCTGCGTATCGGGGTCGATCTGACGATGGCGCCTGAAGGGTTCGAGCTTCTGAGGCTGACCGGTTTCCAGGCATTTGAGAATGCCGGCGATCACCCGCACATCGGCAAAGCCTTCTTCGCCGTCTGGTTCGGGCGCGCGATCGTTGAGAATGCAGTCGGAGAAATAGCGCAGTTCGCCGCCAAACTGGTCCGTCGCCTTGTGCGGCACATGCCGACGCTCATCGCCGATAACGACATGCTGCTCCAGACCCATGCCGAACATAAAAGCGGGGTTCATCTGGATGCTGCCCTTGGTCCCCACGACGAAAAAGCTGTCGATTGTGTTGGCAAAGTAGGAAACGGTGAATTGCGCCAGCCGTTCGCCGGGGAAACGCAGCGTGACAGCGACGGTATCGTCCAGATCGCCGAAGCCTGCTTCAGGATGGCGCGTGGCGACAGCGGAAACGACTTCGGTAGGTTCACTGTCAAAGCAATATCGCGCCGCATTGATCGGATAAGGCCCCATGTCAAACAATGGGCCGGCCAGCACGCCATTCTTGGCACGATGATTTTTGGGATCGAGCATCTGCGCGAATGTGGAGGTGAAGGCGATCGTCTGTCCAAGCTCGCCCTTCTGGATACGCGCGATTGTGTCGAGAGTCGCCGGTTCGAAATGCAGCCGATACGCAACCATCAGCTTTGCGGCTGAAGCCTTTTCCGCAGCGAGAATCTCAAGTGATTTTTCCAGGGATATTTCGAGCGGCTTTTCTACCAGTACATGGATGCCCGCTTCCAGCGCAGGGATTACGAACTCGGCGTGACGCCAGTTAGGCGTCGCGACATAGATAGCGTCGATCGTGCCCGATGCCAGCAGGGCGTCGAATTGATCATAGCTATAACCGCCATCGACATCATATTTGTCGCACAAGGCGCGGAGCTTCTCCGGGTCGCTGGAAACAAAGGCCGCGATCGTCGAATTGCCGGTATGGGCAACGCCGGGCAACATCGCCTCCTGCGTGATGTCGCCCAGCCCGACAAAGGCGTAACGGACCTTTTTGTCCGATCCGAAACCGAAGGCGGATGCGACGCTCATATCTTTCTCCTGATGGACAGATGAACCTACGCAACGTCTGTGGACGGGATCGTCTCCATGGAAAAATAGCGGATCAGGCGCCAGTCTCATGAGTTGTGTCTCCATTCCGTCAAGTCGAACCCCAGGATGTTACCATCGCCACGCTACCTCATGATCGTCCCCAGGCCCGCCGCAACGGGGAGGGCTATCTGGCTCTTGAAGACTATGGCGCGCTGGGTGACGGACGGTCGGTTGCGCTAAGCGGCGCCGACGGTTCGATCGACTGGTGGTGCGTACCCAATCTGGATTCGCCGCCCTTGTTCGACCGCCTGCTTGACCCGGCCGATGGCGGGTATTTCAGCATTGAACCAACCGAGGCGTATCGTGTCGAACGGCGCTACAGGCCGGAAAGTAATGTGCTTGAATCGACATTCGCGACCGCCAGCGGCAAGGCGCGGATTGTTGAGTCGATGAACAGCGGATCGGCCGGCCGACTGCCCTGGTGCGAACTGGCGCGCCGCATTGAAGGCCTGGAAGGTCGGGTGCATTTCAGGATGCAGCTTCGCCTCGGGCGGCGAGCCGACACCGTCTCACCCTATATGCAGGTAATAGGGGGTAATGATGTCTTCCATGTCGGGCGGGTGCTTGGATTGTGCCTGCGTAGCCAGGGTGTGACGATCACCATGAAGGAAGACGCAGGGCTATGTGCGTCGGTCAGCATTGCGGCCGGCGAGCAGGAAATCATTGCGATTGTGGCGGGTGAGGATGAGCCGCTGGTGGTCCCTACTATTGCGGAAATCAGCGCAAGGATCGACACATCGGATGAGGAATGGCGCGTGTGGGCGAGCAAGATCGTTCACGAAGAACCAAGTCGCCCGCTTCTTGTCCGCAGCGCGCTCGCGCTCAAGCTACTGCTCTTCTCGCCAAGCGGCGCGATCGCTGCAGCGGCCACCACGTCGCTGCCTGAACATATCGGCGGCAATAAGAATTACGACTATCGCTACGCCTGGGTTCGCGATGCAGGCTATACCATCAAGGCGTTCTTGCGCATTGGGGCGCAGGCCGAGGCAAAGGCGGCGCTCAGCTGGCTGCTCAACCAACTTGAGGAACATGGCCCGCGTGTCTGCTATTCGATCTGGGGTGGCAGGGTTCCGGACGCACGATCTGTCGCCGTGCCGGGCTATGGCGCTTCCTCCCCTGTACGCGTAGGCAATATCGCAACAGATCAGCACCAGCATGGCGTTTATGGCGACATATTCGAGACGGCGTCCCGCTTCGTTGAAAGCGGCAATATTCTCGATTCCCGCAGCGCCGAGATATTGTCCCATCTGGCCGACGAATGCGCCGATCTTTGGCGACAAAAGGACAGTGGCATGTGGGAATTGCCGGACAAAGAACATTACACCATGTCGAAGATCAGTTGCTGGCAGGCGCTGGCGCGGGCGGTCGAACTGGCCGACGATGGCCATCTGCCGACCACCTGCCGGGACCGTTGGGCGCGCGAGCGGGATCGGGTGGAAGGCTGGATCGCTGAACATTGCTGGTCCGAAGCGCTGGGCGCCTACACTTTCTACCCGGGAACGGATCAGTTGGATGCCTCGATCGCGCTGGCGGTCCGCTTCCGGTTCGACGGGACGGATCGTCTGCGCCGCACGCTGGAGGCAATCGACCGCGAACTCGCCAGCGGTCCCTATCATCATCGCTACAGCGGGATGGAACAGGAAGAAGGATGCTTCCTGGCCTGCACCTTCTGGATGATTGAGGCCTGGGCGCTTCTGGGCGAAAAGGCGAAAGCCGAACAGATGTTCGACAGCCTCATCGATGCGCTGGACTTGGGCGTAGGCGTTTATCCAGAAATGGCCGATCCTGTTTCAGGTCGCTATCTTGGCAATATGCCGCAGGGTCTGACGCACCTGGCTTTGGTACAAGCGCTGACAAGCTTTGTGAATAAGACACAGTGAAACTGAGCCGTCTGCCCCCGATCGTCTCGAACAGGACTGCGCCAAGAGAACATGCATGAATTGAAAAGGGTAGCGACGTCCGAGGAAATTTTCGGCGATTTTCAAACGCATGTTGGGCGTATCTCCGAGCCGTTATTGCCACCCATGTACATGCCAATCGCATGGTTCTGGTAGTCCGATACCGGAATGCGTCGTTCGCCGGTCGGGCCTGGATAGCTACCTTCCGTCAGGACTCGAGCCATCAGCAGTTAATAACGGCTCACTCTATCTACCTCCACCCACCACAAACAGACGGTGCTGTGGAACGAGAACATTCGCGAGAAGTTTAGTTCAACAGACCAAAAATGCACAAGGAGAGTGACATGAGCATCGAAGGAAAGGCCAAGGAGGCCGCTGGCTACGTCAAGGAAGAGTTGAACGAGCACGGCAAGACGCCCGAGGCGCAGAAGAAGGCGCAGGAGGGCCGCGATCTGCGGAATGAAGGGCGGGTCGAGGACGGCAAGGCGCCGAAGACCACGCCGGTTGGAAGCGGCGCGGAATAATCTCCCGCCCACTCTCAAGCAAAGCGCCGCCCCTCAACGGGCGGCGTTTTCGTTTAGCGCACGTCTATTTCAGCGGGATGTAACGGCAGATGAAGGGCGGCTGACCTAAAGCTGCGTGGGGCGTCAGATGAATATGCAGCCCGTCACCGATGAGCCCGTCGAGCGCGAACGCCTTCTCGGCTTCGTAGATGTCGTCGCGGTGCGCATCCTTCCAGTCTGAAATGGTCGCGAGCGCGCGAACCTTCGCCTCCTTCATGGAGGTGGCCACCACAAACATATTCCGATGCTGCTCAGCGAAGTCCTTGCCATCATAGCCGCCAAGATTAACGAACCACAGCTTCTCGCGAGCACCTGACGGTTCTGGCCGCAGGTCGACGGTCCAGCCATCGGCATGGCTGATCTCGGCATAGCAATCGACGTGAAGCGTCCCCGGTGTGCCCCACCACTCGGCCCGGAGTTGGTCATGGGTCGCTTTGATCGTCTTCGCGACCACGAGCCGAACGTCGTGAATCTCGATGTTCGCCGAGGGATGTTCGCCGCCGATGTAGATCGCCCAGAGTTTCACGAGGCCCTCTCCTCATCCCCGAACGCTTCGCCCTGTCGGTCTCTCATCGCATCAGCCGCCTGCGCCAGAGCCGCTCCGACCGTCCCACCCAACTCATGCGAACTGGTGATGCCCTGAACGAAGGGATGGCGTTCGAGGATGAACGGGATGCTGAGACAGAAAAGCCGATCGCGCGCCGGGTGATCGCTCACCGGATGGAAATCCTCGTCTACCACGATGCCCTTTATGCCCGGCGCATCGTCCTCTGCTGCGTCACGGATGACATCCTGCTCGAGCAATGTCGGAAACGGGAACTTCTCGGCTTCCAGCGGCCGCTGCCCGGTCGCGTCGATGAAGGCCGGAAAATGCCGACGCTCGCCCCCGACGGTGACGACTGCGCCCCGCTCCGACCCACCTGTATAGATCCTGTGATCCTCGCCCAGCGCGATGACCGAGAGATGTCCGGCGCGGTGCAACGCCAACAGCCGTTCTATCGAGAGATGCGGAACGGTCGCATACTCATCGACGAACACGGGCTTCAGATAGCGGTTGAAGCGCTTGAGCGCCTCCTCCTCAAGATGGGGCACGATCAGCCCCAGCACCTCGTGCATGCGCAGGATCGCATAGCGCCAGGGCACGGTATATTTCCGCTCGAAGTTTTCCCGCGCCTCGGCGACATTGGCAACCGCCCACTCGAACGGATCGGCCGCGACACGTTCGGCGAAATAGCGTTCGGCGAAGTCTTCAAGCGATAGCTCGGATAGCCCGACCTTATCCGCATAGCCCGGATCGGCGGTGGCCAACTCCGCCCGGAACAGGTCATAGGATCCGTCGAGCAGATGGGCGCAGTCCTCTGCGATCAGCCGTTCGATTGCTTCGGGCGTGCAGGTGGACAGCGGCTCGAACGGGATCGGATAGTAGAAATCGGCCTCGGGGAGCAGGCCCTTACGCGACATCATGGTGATACACAGCTTCTCGGCGCCTGGATGGATGCGGTAATCGATCGCCTCACTCTCGGTCTCGATCATCGTGCCGTGCGCGACGGCCAGCGCCACCGCAGCGTCGATCGCCGTTAGCGAGCTGCCCCGAATTCCGACCGACACCGGCGGGATGCGCTGCAGCGCCGTCGCTGGCCACGGGCTCAGGAAATAGCCGGGCCGCACCTCAGGCTCCTCCGGCCACTGATGGCCGGTCGCGAGCACGACGCGGTCGTAAATTCGTTCGCACGCCTCGCCGTGGCGCGGCTCGACCGACAGATGCAGGCCGCCATCCTCCGCGCGGATGTCGGTCACCCTGCAGCTCGTTGCAATCTCGACGCTGATCCCTCGCGTGCGGGCCTCGTCGATCAGGCCGTTGAACTGATCGAGGAAATACTCGCCGAGGGCGACGCGCGGGTAGAAGGCATGGTCGTCGATCTGATCCGGATCGATCCCAAGCCGGACCAGCCGCGCGCGAGGCTGCCGCTCTAGCCAGTCGATCAATGTCTCGCTGATCGGCGGGATCTCGATGGATGCGATGTTCGAAAGCATCGCAGGGTCGTTCCATCCCGGCCGGTAGGGCGTGCCAAGGCCAGCGCGAGGCTGCTCCTCGTAGATCGTGACCTGCGCCGTGCCGCTAATCTCCCGCAGAAATGCGCAGAAGGTGTAGATGGCGGTCGGGCCAGCTCCAACGAAGGCGATAGAAAACGGTGTCGTCATGCGGCGGTGACCTCGACGCTCTGGCTATTCATCACTGCGGTCCCGAAGGCCGTCAGGAAAGCTACGTCCGCGGCGTCGCGACCGATCCCGATCTTCGCCATGTCACGCTCCTTGGCCATGCCCGTCGCATCGACCAGATGCCATTCACCGCCCACAAAGACCTCGGCGACCGCATGGAAGTCGGGCGGCTCTACGCCAAGCGCATACACACTTGCGATACGAGCCGGGATGCCCGTGGCACGGGCGAAGGTGATCATGACATGGGCGTAGTCCCGGCAGACGCCCTGGCGCTTTACGAAGGTGTCGAGCGCTGTCGTCTCGGACGTGCTGACGCCTGGAACATAGGCAAAGTGACCCGCGATCCAGTCACGCATCGCGACGATCTTCGCTCCGCCCTCGGTACCACCGAACTCCGTTGCAACGAAGGTTTCGAACTGATCTGAGGGGCAGTAGCGTGAAGACCAGAGATACTGAACGGTCTCACCAGGCAACTGATGCGGCGCGACGAGCGGGAGGTTGAGGCAGTTGTCCAGCACCCGCTCGATGCGGACGGTGGCGCGATAGTCGACCAGCAACTGGCCCTGCACGCGCATCCATATCCTTTCACCGATCATGTCGTGCGAGGCGACGCGCGCGAAATGCTCGGTGGGCGTGATGTCGATATGCGCAGCGTCGATCACCTGTTCGGGAATCGCGGCGGCCTCGATCTGGAGGAGCACGTCGGTCGGCTGCTCGAACCAATAGTCGAGACTGGCATGGATCGAGAGGCTCATCGTGCCCGCGCTTCCTTCAACCGCCGCGCATTGCCGGTCGCGGTGCGATGAACCGGTCCCAGAGCGCCCTTCCCCATCTTCGCCCCCGCGGTCATCACGCCAACTGCATAGTTGGCGCTCTGGCTGGCAAGCGTAGTCACCTCAGCAGCGGTTGGCATTCTCCCGGCAAGCATCATCATTCCCGCCCGCTGCATCTGTGCGACCAAGGCCGTTTGCATCGCGATGGTGTCGCGGGCGATCGCCTCCGCGCTGCGACTGAACGCCGCCACCTTTTCCGGCACCATCCGCGATAGCTCGACGTAGTTGCCAGTGATGGGTGCGGCGGTCGCCATCCGCATCATCTCCGTACGCGCCGTGATGACGTCGCCCGACGCCCTCATGGTCTCCGCACTGCGCAGCCAGGTAGATTGCATGTCGAGCCCGGCTGACACCATGCGCGACCAGGCGCTGAACGGATCGAACATCCCGCTCGCACTCATGCCAGCATCCTCAGCGAAGGTTCGCGTGCGTAGAAGCGCTGCGCGGCGGCCTTCACGAACGCGCCGTCCAGACCAGTCACACCTTCGTCGGGTTCGACCCCGGCCTTGTCGAGCAACGGCTGTGCGGCCTTGCTCGCGCCGATCGCCTTGAGATGCCCGAACGCGTTCATCACAAAGTCGACCGCCGCCGCCTCCTTGAGCAGGGCGGCACAACCTTCCTCCGACAACACGATCGCCACCGCGTCAAAGATCTGGCTCGGCGATCCGGCGAGTTGACCGTCGGCCTTCTGCACCGTTCCGTCGGAGAGCTTCGCGCCACCGACCTTGGGAGCAACCACCACCGCCTTGCCCTTGGCCTTCTTCACCGCCGTCATGACGGTCGAGAATTCGGCAGCGTCGGTCCCGTCTGCGATCAGGATTCCCACCGCACGGCCCTCGAGCGTCGCCTTCATATTTTTGTGAATCGAGAGCGCGTCCGACGGCTTCATGTCGATCGGCGTCTTTGCGGCCGGAGCCTTCTTCGGCAACTCGATCCCGAGGCCGGCGGCCACCCGCTTCGCCAGACCCTCGTCGACGTTGCGAAGATTGGCGACCATGCGGCCAGGCACCTGGTCGAGCAGGCCGACCTTCGACAGCTCGAACACGAAGGACGAGGCGATATGCGCCTGCTCGCTCTCAGTCTGCGAGCGGTAGAACAGCCGAGCCTGGCTGTAGTGATCGGCAAAGGTCTCCGAGCGGACCCGCAGCTTCTCGCCGCTCTCATCCGACCCCGTCACGGCATCCACCGTCGCAAACCCGGCCATGGGGCTCTCACGCGGTCCGCCCTCCTCGCCATGTGCGGCGAGGCTGTTCGGCTCATAATTGGCGCGCCCCTTGGGCACCATCGTCTGCATTTTGCCGTCGCGCTGGAAATTGCCAAATGGGCAACGCGGCGCGTTTATCGGGATCTGATGGAAGTTGGTCGTGCCGAGGCGCGAGTTCTGGGTGTCGAGATAGGAAAAGAGGCGTCCCTGCAGCAGAGGGTCATTCGAGAAGTCGATGCCCGGTGGAATGTTCGATGGCAGGAATGCCACCTGCTCGGTCTCGGCGAAGAAGTTGTCGACATTGCGGTTGAGGGTCAGCGTCCCGATCAACCGGACCGGCACATCCTCCTCAGGAATGAGCTTGGTCGCGTCGAGCACATCATAGGGCTGGGCGTCCGCGAAGGCCTGGTCGAACACTTGGATGCCGAGATCCCACTGCGGAAAATCGCCAGTATCGATCGCCTCGAACAGGTCGCGGCGCTGATAGTCGTTGTCGGCGGCCTGAAGCTTGAGCGCCTCGTCCCAGATCGTAGACTGGATGCCGAGCCGCGGCTTCCAGTGGAATTTGACGAAACTCGCTTTGCCCGCCGCGTTGACCAGCTTGAAGGTATGCACCCCAAACCCTTCCATCGTCCGGAACGAACGCGGTAGGGTGCGGTCTGACATCGCCCACATGAGCATATGGGTCGTTTCCGGCATCAGCGACGCCCAGTCCCAGAAGGTGTCGTGCGCGCTGCCGGCCTGGGGATAACCGCGGTCGGCCTCCATCTTCACGGCATGAACTAGGTCCGGAAACTTCAGCGCATCCTGGATGAAGAATACCGGGATGTTGTTTCCAACCAGATCCCAGTTGCCCTCGCGAGTGTAGAACTTGACCGCGAAGCCACGCACGTCGCGCGGGGTATCGACTGAGCCGGCGCCGCCAGCGACCGTGGAAAAGCGGACGAAAACCTCGGTCTTCTCGCCCTTGGTGAAGACCGCAGCCTTCGACAGGTCGGAGATATCGTCGATCGCCTCAAAAACCCCGTGTGCGCCGGAGCCGCGGGCATGGACGATCCGCTCGGGAATGCGCTCGTGATCGAAGTGGAAAATCTTCTCGCGCAGGACAAAGTCTTCGAGCAGCGTAGGTCCGCGCGAACCGCTCTTCAGCGAGTTTTGATTGTCGGATACGGGCACACCGTGGTTGGTCGTAAGGACCGCCGTGTCCAGACCCTCCGCACTCTGATGGGTCTCGCCGCCGGTTGGCTTGCTGCTGGACTTAGGTGACTTTGCCATGCCGGAATGTCCTTTCTACGCGGGCACCTCCGATCGCACCCGCGCCAGGCCCCCAACACGATGCCAGCCTAGCTGCTCATCGGATGGTCCACCGCTGGTGTTCGAAGCACGGACCGAGACATTCAGTCCGTTCCGCCCTAACGCGCGAGATGTGCTTTGGTCACCTTGGGGCACGACCAGCAAGCATTTTTCGTGAATCCTTAACCTGCGTTTATAACGGTGGATGCGCGGTGACAGGCTTCATCGTGCGCGTTCGAATGGACCTAGTTTGCATGGAAAATAACGGGCGACCAACCTGGATAGGCATCCGTCCCGCCCCGGATTTGTTGGTTGTCTAAGGCATTTATTAAATTGGGCACTCAAACTTAGAATAGCTTTCGCAGAAATCCGGCATTGGTCTTGCCAAGCTCGATGATCTCGTCACCGCGCCCGCTCATGATCGCTTTGGCCATATAGAGCGTAAAGCCCTTCATCTGCTCAAGTGTGACCTTGGGTGGTAGGGACAGCTCCGTTCGTGCCGTCACGGCATCCAGCAAGGCAGGTCCAGGGTGCGACAGGACGTCGTGCATAGCGCTTTCCAGCTCCCCTGGATCCGAGACACGCACACCGTGAATGCCGATACTGCGCGCCATGGCGGCAAAGTCCGGATTGTCGAGCGCGACCCCCGTCTCGATAAGGCCTGCCGCTTTCATTTCCATTTCGACAAAACCCAGGGTGCCGTTGTTGAAAAGGATGATCTTCACCGGCAGGTTGAGCTGCCGCAAGGTCAACAGTTCGCCCATCAGCATTGCAAGGCCGCCATCACCAGACAATGTGACAATCTGCCGATCCGGATAAGAGACCTGCGCCCCGATTGCCTGAGGCAGCGCGTTTGCCATCGAGCCATGATTAAAAGATCCAAGGAGCCTGCGACGGCCATTCATCTTAAGGTAGCGCGCTGCCCAGACCGTCGGCGTGCCGACGTCGCAAGCAAAGACTGCATCGTCGCTCGCTTGCTCGCTCAGCACCCGGGCCACATGCTGGGGATGAAGGATACCACCTGGCTTCCCCTCGGCGAGATCGTCAAGCTCCTTTCGTGCCTTGGCATAATCGTCTCTGGCCGATGCGAGGAAGCCATTATCGCGGTTGGCCTGCACCAAGGGAAGTATCGCCTCGATCGTCGCACCGACATTACCGAGCACGCCAAGATCGATAGGAGTCCTGCGCCCCAAATTTTCCGGCCGCACGTCGATCTGCACGACCTTGGCCTTGGTCGGATAAAATTGACGATAAGGAAAATCTGTGCCGAGCATCAGGAGGAGATCGCATGCCATCATCGCCTCGTAGCCCGATGAAAAGCCGATCAAGCCGGTCATCCCCACATCATAGGGATTAGCATATTCGACCCATTCTTTTCCGCCAAGCGCATGGACGATGGGCGCTTGGAGTGCACCGGCGATTTGCAATAATTGTGTATGGGCATCCCTGCACCCCCGCCCGCCAAGGATCGTGATGCGGCCAGCCTCATTGAGCATGGTCGCGAGTTTTTCAAGCTCGTCAGAATGAGCGCTCAGGGTGGACTTAGCTGGTAGCAGCGCATCGGCAGATCGAGCGATCTGACCTTTGGCCGCCTGTAGCGCAACGTCACCCGGGATCGATACGACCGCAACACCTCGATGCCCTACCGCCGCCCGTATCGCCGTCTCAAGCGTTCGCGGCATCTGGTCAGCATCCGAGATCGTCTCGCAATAGACGCTGCAATCCTTGAACAGGGCTTCAGGCTTAGTCTCCTGAAAATAATTAGAGCCGATCTCGGCGCTTGGAATCTGGGCGGCAATGGCAAGAACGGGAACGCGGGTCCGATGGCAATCATAAAGCCCATTGATCAGATGCATGTTACCCGGACCGCAGGACCCGGCGCAAACCGCCAGTTCGCCAGTAAGCTGCGCCTCGGCACCGGCGGCAAATGCGCCTGCCTCCTCGTTCCGGACATGGACCCAGTCAATTGTGCCCTGACGCCGCAGGCTCTCGGTGATCCCATTCAGGCTATCGCCCACCACGCCATAAATCCGCTTCACGCCAGCCAGATGAAGGGTCTGGGTGAAAAGGTCGGAAACAGTCATTTTAGACATCGGCGAACTCCGGGCAATCGGGTGGCATCAGGATTTTTGGCCTCTCTCCTGGCGCAGATGCCCGCATGGACTTTTACCCGGCTCGCACTCGCTCCGTTCTCTTAACAAATGAGTGGCGCGAACGTTGCGAGGCTTGATTGACTACAGTGGCGGCGTCCTGTCGGACCGCGCTGCGGGCTGAGGTAATTCCCGCCATGGCAGGCGCGTCCATCTGATTTCGCTACGGTGTGGCACCAAAGCTCCAAGCGACCGTTTGTGCAAGATTGCCGGAAGAAGGAAGCGCAGATGCCTCTCATCATCAACGGTTCTCCTGCCCCCGTTCCCCATGATCCGCGCGTGTCGCTGCTGGATCTGTTGCGAGAGTCGCTGCATCTTCCTGGCACGAAAAAAGGTTGTGATCAGGGCGCGTGTGGGGCTTGTACCGTGCTTGTTGATGGCGAGCGAATATTGTCCTGTCTTGCCTTGGCTGTGCAATATGAAGGCCGGGAAATTACCACGGTTGAAGGACTGGCAGGCGAAAATGGCCTTCACCCGATGCAGGAGGCCTTCATTGTCCATGATGGTTTTCAGTGCGGCTATTGCACGCCGGGTCAAATTTGCTCGGCCATCGGCATGGCAGCCGAAGTCAGGCGCGGCGTGCCAAGCCATGTCAGCGCGGACCTCACCGCAGATGTGGCTTTGACCCGCGAGGAATTGCAGGAGCGCATGAGCGGCAATCTCTGCCGTTGCGGGGCTCATAACGGGATCATCGATGCCATCCGCGACGTGCTCGAAACCCGGGAGACAGCGGTATGAACCCGTTCAGCTACGTGCGAGCTGTCGACAGTGCAGACGCGCTGCGCCAACGGGCAGGCCATGCGGCCGCCTATCTGGGCGGGGGCACCAATCTGGTCGATCTCATGCGCGAAACGGTGGCACGGCCGGAGAAGCTGGTAGACGTCACCGGCCTATCGAGCGCTATCACGCAGAGTGATGACGGGGGCCTGCTGATCGGTGCCGCCGCGCGCAATACTGCGCTTGCCGAGCATCGCGTAGTGCGAACCCGCTACCCGATGCTTGCGCGCGCCATTCTTGCTGGTGCCTCTGGCCAGATCCGAAACATGGCAACAGTCGGTGGTAATCTCCTGCAACGCACCCGATGCGCATATTTCTACGATACGGACGGGTCGCACTGTAACAAGCGGCGGCCGGCATCGGGATGCGACGCCTTGGAGGGTTTCAACCGCAACCACGCGATCCTTGGCGCATCACCGGCCTGCGTCGCCACGCACCCCTCCGACATGTGCGTTGCTCTGGCTGCGCTGGATGCGACGGTGCATGTGGAAGGGAAAGGCGGCGCGCGGACCCTGCCCTTCATCGACCTGCATCGCCTGCCGGGCGATCATCCGGATATCGACACCACGCTGGAACAGGGCGAACTCATCACCGCCATCGCCTTGCCGCCGCTGACTTTCGCAAGCCGATCAAACTATCGCAAGGTTCGCGATCGATCGAGCTATGCCTTCGCCCTCATATCCGTCGCCGCCGCGCTGAAGATCGAGGGTGGCCACATAAGCGATGCGCGCATTGCCCTGGGCGGCGTGGCGCACAAACCATGGCGCGCTTTCAAGGCGGAAGCCGCGCTGCAAGGCCATGAGGCGACTGAGCCGGTGTTCCGCGCGGCCGCTATGGCAGAACTCGCCGACGCCCAGTCGCTCAGCCGGAATGGCTTCAAGATCGAACTGGCGACGCGGACCCTGATTGCTACCTTGGCGGATCTGGCGGGAGGCGCATCATGAGCATTATCGATTCAGCGAAATCCGCCGCGCAGACCCTGGTTCAGGGAGCGATGAGCAAGCTGGTCCCGCTCGCGCCCGACAGTTGGATTCCCGGCGGCGTCCCCGATCCCCTGATAGCCCGCAAGCATGGGTTGATCGGCACGCCCGTTTCGCGCCTTGATGGTCCACTCAAAGTCCAGGGACGCGCACGCTTTTCCGCTGAGGTAGATGCGGCCGATATCGCTTATGCCGCCCTCGTCCACGCCGCCGTCCCGCGTGGCCGGATTGCAACGCTCGACACGGCGGCCGCGCGGGCAGCGCCTGGCGTCATCTTAGTGATGACCCATGAAAATGCGCCGCGCATGAATGCGCCGGCCCTGTTCGGCTCATCGCCGACCGCAGTGGGACCGGCCGACCTGCCCGTCATGCAGGATGATCGCATCCACTGGAACGGGCAGCCGATCGCCATCGTGCTGGCAGAAACGCAGGAGCAGGCGGACCATGCACGGTCGCTGGTTGTCGCGACCTATAGCATCGAACCGTCCATCACATCGCTGAAAGCGGCGAAGGATGCCGGACCGAAGCCGGGCCTTTTCATGGGCGAACCGTTGCTGACCCAAATCGGCGACGCGGAAGCATTCTTATCCGCAGCGCCTTATAAGATTGACCATCTCTACCGCACGCCGCGGCACAACCATAACCCGATCGAGCTGCATGGCGCGACGATCTGGTGGGACGGCGACACGCTTGTGATCCATGACGCAATCCAGATGGTGACGGCCCAAGGCCTGACCATCGCAGGCGTGTTCGACCTAAAGCCTGAACAGGTGCATATTCTCTCGCCTTATGTCGGTGGAGGGTTTGGCAGCAAGGGTTTGTGGGTGCATCAGATCATCGGGGCTGCCGCCGCTAAGCTGGCGGGCAGACCGGTGCGCATCGCCTTGTCGCGCGAAGGCGTATATCGCATCGTCGGCGGACGGACCCTGACGGAGCAGCGTGTCGCGATCGGCGCACAGGCCGACGGGTGTTTCACGAGCATCATCCATAGCGGGATAGCCGCGATGACCCCGCACAATAATATGCCCGAGCCTTTCATCTTGGGCACCAAGGTCGGCTATGGCGCGGACAGTTTCAAGTTATCCGTCGAGACGGTCGAGATGGACATGGTGGCCAACACCTTCATGCGCGCGCCGGGCGAGGCGGTAGGGACGTTCGCCCTGGAATGCGCGATTGACGAACTGGCAGCCGAAATCGGCATGGATCCGGTAGACCTGCGCATTCTCAATGAACCGGTAAAAGACCCCATATCAGGCTTGCCCTTTTCCTCACGTCACATCGTTGAGGCATGGCGGCGAGGCGCTGAGCGGTTCGGCTGGTCAGAGCGCATCACCACGCCAGGCACGCGACGCGAGGGCGAATGGCTGATTGGCATGGGCTGCGCTACCGGCACCTATCCCTATTACCGGATGCCCGGTGCCGCCGCGCGGATCACCTTGACGAGGAACGGCACGGCGACCGTCGAAATCGCCGCGCATGAAATGGGGATGGGCACATCCACCACGACAGCCATTGTAGCTGCCGAGCGGCTTGGCCTGCCGATGGACAAGATCGATGTCCGCTACGGGGATTCGACGATACCCGGCGCAATCATGGCCGGCGGCTCGCAGCAGACGGCTGCGATCGGCGGGGCTGTGATCGCCGCCCACAATGCGCTCGTCGCGCAGCTTCTCAAGATGGCAGGCAATGACTCGCCGCTCGCCGGACTGACGTCGGCCGAGGTTGGAAGCGAAGACGGCGCGCTTGTAAAGCTGGACGATCCGACCCGGCGGGAAAGCTATGCCTCTATCCTGAACCGAGCGCAGATGGACAGCATCGTCGCGTCTGAAGAAGCCTCGCAACCGCTCGAAATGATGCACTGGTCGATGCATTCCCACAGCGCGATCTTTTGCGAGATCGCAGTCAACTCGATCACTGCCGAAACGCGCGTTCGCCGCATATTAGGATCGTTCGACTGCGGCCGCATTCTCAATCCCAAGACGGCACGCAGCCAGTTTCGCGGTGGCATGATCATGGGCCTGGGCATGGCGCTGATGGAGGAAACCCAGTTTGACGAGCGCAACGGCCGGATCATGAATCCAAGCCTCTCAGAATATCATATCCCTGTCCATCTGGATGTGCCCGATATCGACGTGATCTGGACCGACATTGCCGATCCGCACACACCGATGGGCGCGCATGGCATTGGCGAAATTGGCATTACAGGAACAGCGGCAGCGGTAGCGAATGCTGTCTATAATGCGACTGGCAAGCGTGTACGGGATCTTCCCATTACGCTGGATAAGCTGTTGTAACGGATCTGCGCGAATGGCTCCGGGAGACCGTCTCCCGCCGGTAAGGCGCAGTTGCAAAGCTCCAAGGCTGCCAGATCTGCGATAGCGACGTCTGCGGGAAAGCGCCGAATTACCGGTTTCGCGAGCTTGGCCAGAACTCGGGAAAGCCCATCGACCGACTACTATGGCACGTGAAGCCACGCAAACTCATGCCCAGCGCTGTCGGCCAAAACGTGGCAGTATCCACTCGTCGGCAGCACGGTCAAATCCGGCCATTGTGAGCGCAATTGTCGCCCAATACGACACAATCAATAGCTGGCATCATGACATCGGCGAAAACGATAGATGCTGGAAACATCAATAGCCTACATGTAGGGCTCGGTGCGTGTGTTGCATGTCGATGTCGCCTCTTTGCAGCCGTTATACCGCTGAGATCTGGGCCTTAGGAGCGGACAAGTTCCTTTCTAGATTTCACGCGAACAGGGTTAGCGTCCGCGCTCGTGGTGTAATTTCCGGTGTAGATTGAGGCGATCGCATGGGTGGGGCATGCCCCACCCATGCGAATTCGATCTCGGTGGCCACCGGGCTCATCGGTAAGGTGGAGTTACCACACTTCACACGCCCACCGAGGAG
>CALSAF010000054.1:0-24631 GCA_943372805.1 Rhizobium sp. Q54 | reverse complement strand
CGGCGGTTCTGATCTCGCCTCGCGGCAATTGCCGCGAAACGATGCGCTGCTGGTGGTGAGGGCGCAGCGGGCTTGCTATAAGCGCAATCAGAATCCGCAACCCATTGTGAGCACATCCATGTTTCAGTCCTACGAGGTCAAGTCCACGCCGTATCACGCCAAGTCGAGGATCGCCTCGCTTCGGGGGCTGTTCGGTGAACTCGGGATCGACGGACTTCTCGTGCCACGCTCGGATGAATATCTCGGCGAATATGTACCCGAGTTGGCCGAACGGCTGTCCTGGGCGACAGGCTTCACCGGTTCTGCTGGGCAGCTGCTTGTGACCGAGAGCCTGGCGGTGGTGTTCGTTGACGGCCGGTACGTGACCCAACTCGCCCAGCAGGTGGATGCTTCGGTGTTCACGCCCGGAGACCTCGTCGGCGAGCCGCCGCATAAATGGATCGAGAACCGCGCGTCGAAGGGTTTCCGGCTTGGGATCGATCCCTGGGTGCATACCGGTGCAGAGGTTCGGCGTCTGGAAAAAGCGCTTGCGGATAAGGGCGGCAGCCTCGTCTTCTTGCCGCATAACCCGGTCGATCGGCTGTGGGCGGACCGTCCTGCCGAGCCCAAGGGCGCCGTCATGATCCAGGCGCTCAACCAGGCCGGTATGTCCGCTGCCGACAAGCTGAAGAAGATCGCAGCCGATCTGACCGAGAAGAGCCTTGCCGCCGTGCTGATCTCCGATCCGTCGTCGGTGGCCTGGATCTTCAATCTGCGTGGCAGCGATGTGCCGCATACGCCGCATCCCTTGTCACGGGCGATCATCAAGGCGGATGGATCTGCCGAACTCTTCCTCGACAGCGCCAAGACCAATCTTGAGGTCGAGACCTACCTCCGCGACCTTTGCGAACAGGTCGATCCCACGCTTTTGGCCGAACGGCTGGAACGGGTCGCCAGGGGCGGCCAGCGCATTCTCGTCGACCCGGATCTTGCCCCTTACGCGCTGTCTCGCCTGATCCGTGAGAGTGGCGGCGAAGTCGTCGAAGGCAATGACCCGGCCAAGCTCGGGCGTGCGGTGAAGAACATGGTCGAGCTCAACGGCTCGGCGGCGGCGCATCTGCAGGATGGCGTCGCGATGGTCGAGTTTCTGCACTGGTTCGACGAACAGCCGCATGGCAGCCTCACCGAGATTGCAGCAGCGCAGAAGCTGGAAGCCGTCCGTGCGGCTGTCGGGCAGCGCATGCAGAACCCCCTCAAGGATATCTCCTTCGATACCATCTCCGGTGCCGGTGAGAACGCGGCGATCATGCATTACCGCGTCACGACAGAGAGCGATCGGCAAATCCGCTCGGGCGAGATGTTCCTGATCGATTCGGGCGCGCAATATGTGAATGGTACGACCGACATCACCCGGACGCTTGCCGTCGGTGAGGTGCCGCAGGAGCAGAAGCGCTTCTTCACCCTGGCGCTTAAGGGGATGATCGCGATCAGCACGGCACGTTTCCCGAAGGGCACGCGCGGCTGCGATCTGGATCCCCTGGCGCGCATTGCACTGTGGAAGGCCGGGGCAGACTTTGCCCATGGCACGGGGCATGGCGTCGGGTCCTATCTGTCCGTCCATGAGGGGCCGCAGCGCATTGCCCGGCTTTCGACGCAGGAGCTTCTGTCCGGCATGATCCTGTCGAACGAACCGGGTTACTACCGTCCCGGCAATTTCGGGATCCGCATCGAAAACCTGATCTATGTGCGCGAGGCCGAGGCGATCGAGGGGGGCGATCAGCCGATGCTCGGCTTCGAGACGCTGACCTATGTACCGATCGATCGCGCGCTGATCTTGGAAGATCTGCTGACGCGCGACGAGTTGCGCTGGCTCGATGCCTATCACGCCAAGACGCGAGAAGAGCTGTTGCCGCTCATTTCAGATGCCGCCACGCGCGCCTGGTTGGAGCAGGCCACGGCGCCGTTCGAGCGCTAGGGGGATCAGCCGATCAGCTGCCGCATCAGCATGACGGCGGCCCAGCCGCCGATCAGCATCGGAATGGTGGAGAAGCGAAGACCGATGAGCAGGGCCGCCAGCATGGCGACCTTTACGTCGATCTCGCCATAGAAGAAGGCGGGGGCGACGAGGGTGGTGAGGACCGCAGCTGGCACGGCGTTCAGGGCCGCCTCCAGCCTTGGCGGCATGGATTTGAGCCGCTTGACCAGAATGTAGCCAGCAACACGCGTGGCAAAGGTCGCTGCAGCAGCCGATGCGATCAGGAGCGTCATGTACGGGGTGATCAGCGTGCTCATCGGCTGGCCTCCTCACGCAGCGTCCCGCTGGACGGGGGCAGAAGTGCGGCCAGCAAGACACCGGCCAAAGCGCCGACACTGATATGCCAAGGCGAGCCGATCACGTGCTGTGCAGTCACCGAAACCACTGCGCTGACCGTCACGATGAGCAAGAAATTACCGCGCTTGCGGAAACCAAGCACGAGACCGAAGAAATAGATCGGCAGCAAAACGTCGATGCCCCAGTCGGCGGGGTCACCCATGGCCTTGCCGACCAGCCCGCCAACGGTCGTCATGGCCACCCAGGGCACATAGATCATCGCGCCGAAGCCTGAATACCAGGCAAAGGAGACACCGCGTCCGCTTTCCCCGCGTGCCAGTGTTTCGGCAAATTGCGGATCTGTCAGCAGGAAGAAGCTGAGGAGCTTTTGCGCGAGCGTGAAGTGGTCCATGAAGGGTGTGATTGCCGCCGAGTAGAGGATGTGGCGAAAGTTCACGGCCAGGATCGAAAGTATCACGATCCACATGGGCACGGCCTGTCCGAAGAGTTCGATACCGACGAGCTGGCTGGCACCGGCATAGACGGTGGCGCTCATCAGCGCCGCTTCTGCGACCGTCTGGCCGTTTGCCACCGCCACCGCCCCGAAAAGCACCGCGAAAGGGCCGGCAGAGATGATCACGGGGAGGGCCTTGAGGCCGCCTTCGACAAATTCGGATCGGGACATTGTGTATGTTCTCGCGTTCTTCTGCTCGCTAGCTGCTGTTGCGGATACGAACAATCCAATTCCTCTGATGGAACGACCATCCGGATTGATGAATGCCATTGCCATCACCGCATGACCGTCGTCTTGTCGAAAAGTCGCGTTCGGCGGCATGGCGCCGGCAAGGAGGGTAAAGGGTGGAGAAGGATCTGATCCGTGGAGAACACAGGGCACACCTCGTGCTCAAGGTGCAACGCTTTCTATCCGACGAGGCGAATGTGGATCTCGGCCGGTTCGACGTCGAGACACTGATCGATCTGCTCGCAAGGTTGATAGGTCCGCATTACTACAACAAGGGCCTACAGGACGCACAGGCGCTGCTCGCCCGGCAGGTCGACCAGATCAATGATGCGCTTTACGAGATGGAACGGCTACCGGAGACGTGAGCTACTTTTTTGGGCGAATCTGGAATGTGTGTTCCGGACCGGGGAAGATGCGCTCCTTGACCTCGGTTGCATAACCCTCCGCAGCCTTGTCGATGACCTCGGCAAGTTCGCTGTAGTGCTTGACGAAGCGCGGCTTGAATTCGTTGAACAGGCCGAGCATGTCGTCGGAGACGAGGATCTGGCCGTCGCAGGCGGGTGACGCGCCGATGCCGATGGTTACGGCCGTGACGCTAGCCGAGATCTCGCGTGCGAGTGGCTCGACCGTGCCTTCGATGACCATGGCAAATGCTCCTGCCTCGTCGATCGCCCTGGCATCGCGGCGGATCTTGTCCTGCTCGGCCTCGCTATGGCCCTTGGAGCGGTAACCGCCCGAGGTGTTCACCTGCTGTGGCATCAGTCCGATATGGCCGAAAACGGGGACGCCGCGATCGACGAGGAATGCCACCGTCTCCGCCATTTCCGCGCCGCCCTCGAGCTTTACCCCGTCGCAGCCGGTTTCCTTCATCAGCCGAACAGCGTTTCGGAACGCCTGCTCCTTGCTCTCCTGATAGGAGCCGAAGGGCAGATCGACGATTACGCAGGCGCGTGTGGTGCCACGCATCACGGCCTGACCGTGGGCGATCATCATGTCCATGGTTACGCCGACGGTCGTTTCCAGGCCGTAGAGAACCATGCCAAGGCTGTCGCCGACCAGAAGCAGGTCACAATGGCGGTCGAGGATCCGGGCGATGGGAGTCGTGTAGGCGGTCAGGGAAACGACGGGGCGGTTGCCCTTCAATGCCGTGATGTCGGCGGGCGTCAGGCGCTTCTGGCGGGGTGGTGTGCTCATGTCAGGCGGCCTCCATGCCGGTGGCGGCCGCTTGGCCGATGATGCGGTTGTCGAGAAGCTTCGTCTTTCCGAAGCGGACATACAGAAGAACGAGCGCGGTGTCCTTCACCATATCGATCCGCTCGAGTGTTCGCGGGTCGCGGATGGCCACGACCTCAGGCTCGGCAAGCGGTTCGGTGCGGACGAATTCCAGAAGCCTTGTTTCCAGCGTCGCAACGTCCCGGATGCCGGTCCGCAGCAGGCGCTCGGCTTCGGCCAGGGTCTTCGGCACGATGACGGCGGCGGCGCGCTCGGCGGCCGAGAGGTAGACATTGCGCGACGAGCAGGCGAGGCCATCGGCCTCGCGTACCGTTGCAACCGGGACGATGCGCACCGGTTGCGCCAGATCCTCGACCATCTTCCTGATTATTGTGACCTGCTGGTAGTCCTTCTCGCCGAAATAGGCGTTGTCGGGTTGCACGATGTTGAAGAGCTTGGTGACGACCGTGGCGACACCGGCAAAGTGGCCCGGCCGGGCCTCACCTTCGAGTTCGGACCCGAGCCTGGGAAGGTCTACCACCGTCTGCATGGGTTCCGGATACATGTCCTCAACGTCCGGTGCGAAGAGGAAATCCACGCCCGCCTCGTCCAGCATGGCGCTGTCGCGGGCGAGGTCGCGGGGGTATTTCTCCAGGTCCTCGTTCTTGCCGAACTGCAGCGGGTTGACGAAGATCGAGACCACGGTGACGTCGTTTTCAGACTTGGCACGGCCGACCAGGCTCAGGTGTCCCTGGTGGAGGTAACCCATGGTCGGCACGAAGCCGATGGTCTGGCCGGCACGGCGGCGTGGCAAGAGCTTCTGTCGCAAAGCGGCGATCGTGGTGACGACTTCCATGACCGGCGTCCTTCCTGTCTTGTCGTTGGCTCGGCTCTAGCGCTTGCCGCCAAAAAAGGCAATCGCACGAATCTGTTGCAGACCTTTGCTCAGAAACCGATTCGCTTGCTGTCCGTGATCTCGACGCCTGCGTCGCGCATCGCAGTGAGGGCGTCGTCCACGCCCTTTGTATCGATGCCTCGGCAGCCGTCGGCAATCAGGCGAACCTTCAGGCCCGGCAGCATGTCAACCGCATCGAGGGCTGAGAATTTCACGCAATAGTCCGTGGCAAGCCCCATCACGTCGAGTTCCGTCACACTCTTTGTCTTCAGCCAGTCGGCCAGACCCGTGAGCGCCGCCTTGTCGTTGTCACGGAAGGCGGAGTAGCTGTCGACATCAGGTTTCTCGCCCTTGCGCTGGATGAAGTCGATGCGGGCCGTGTCGAGATCCGGATGGAATTCTGCGTCCAGGGTGCCCTGGACACAGTGATCTGGCCACATGACTTGCGGTTGGCCGGACAATTCGCCCATGTCGAAGGGCATCTTGCCTGGATGCTGGGAGGCAAAGCTGCCATGGTTGGCGGGGTGCCAGTCCTGTGACGCGACGATGAGGTCATAGGTGCCACTTGCCATCAGGCGGTTGGCGACCGGCACGACCGCGTCGCCTTCCGCAACCGGCAGATTGCCGCCGGGGCAGAAGCCGTTCTGTATGTCGATCAGCAGAAGGGCTTTCGTCATGGTGGCGCTCCAGTTCTTGTGCGGCGCAAGATGGCAATCGCGAGCCTTGTGATCAAGTGCAATCGGGAGATTTCCTCGTTGCTCGGCAGATGGAACACCTGTGTTGCCGCCATGTGCGACTCGCATCATCGCTCGGGCGGTTGACGGTGATGTATCGATCGCGAACCAAGCCCAATTGGCGCCGCCGCGATGGTCGCGAAGGACAAAGGGCGCGCTGCATCGGATGGGGCATGTGCTGTCCACCGGACGTTCGCATGCGGGAAACTGCCCGGGCACCTGCCTGGGGCAGGCTCACTTTTGGCACACTTCGGCGTGTCCGGCATTGCCGTGAAACGGAACGTTAACCATGTGATTCTAAACACATGCCGTAACGTGAGGATGTTTCGCATGAGTAGCCAAGCCATGAACGGCCAGAACAACCCGACCATCGCCTTCTTTCCGCTCGCGAGCCGTAGGGATCTGGTGCGCCGTTCCGCGATCGAACTTGATCGCCTGAATGGCTACGCGGCCACCGAATTCTGGAAGGCGACGTGCCGTGGACTTGGCAACGATTTGCTCGCGCTCGGCTGCCCGGAAGATGACATGCGGGCCGAGATCATGGATTTTCAGGCGGCCGTGCAGATAGAGTTGATGTGGCTGCACCGCGAGGAAGCGGCGCAGGGCTGAACTATCGGGCTGATTTCAGCTTGTGCCGCATCAGTGTGATGCTGCGTGCGACAAAGCGCGTAACTTCCAGATATGTCCGATAGGGCAGGACGGTCAGATAGCGCCAGCGTGAGAGCTTGTATTCCTTGATGTTCGCCTGAATCTGGGTCGGGTGCTCCGATCGCTGGCTTGCGACGAGTGGGTGCACGAAAGCCGCGCGCAGGCCGTCAAGGTATTCCAGGTCGAAAGCGATGTCGTAGGCGAGCTTCATGGGCAGAAGCCGCTTGATGATCCAGGTTGCTGCCTTGCGATTGACGATATAGGCGCCAGCCCCTTTTTCCCGTGTCAGGGCTATTGCGAGGCTTCGTCCGGACTTCAACTGTCGGAACGCGTATTTTCTTCCGTCGTTGACGGTGGTCAGCCGCAGGACATCCCAATCGTTGCGATGACAGCCGGCGAGATCGACGGTTTCGAGGAAATCCGGCTCGAAGGATACGTCGTCTTCCAGTATCAGCGCGATGTCAGCATCGCTGGCGAGAAACTGTCGTGCACATTCGACATGGCTCAGGTAGCAGCCGATTTCAGCCGGCGTGGTGCGCCGTCCGTGCAACAATCTGTAGCTTCTTTCGCTGAAATCCGGTGTCGGAAACGTGAGTTTTCGACCCTCCACTCCCGCAACACGCTGGAAGTCCAGACCGGCGTGACGTGCCTTGCGCTCCATCGCGGCAAGACGGTCGGTCGCACCATCCATGTTGATCAGGTAGACCGCCATGGATAAGCGGCTTTCGGGCAGGAACTGCAAGTCGTACTCCGTGGCAGAGGCCCTGTCAGGCCGTGAAGTGATAGGCCGGGCAGTCATAGCAATCCCCGCTTGGGCGTCAACTGCGTGCGCTCAACTGCCAGGCTCGAGATACCCGCCCCGGTGTCCCACCGCATTCAATCCGCGATCCAAAGTCTTGCACCCTGAACACCTTTGCGGCATCCGCAAGGTGCCCAAGGTGGAACTATTGTCCACCTTTTCGGAATTTTGCTTGTTGGCAATGTCGACGATGCGCTTGTCCATGGCCCGCGACGTCCCTAGAACTGCGGTTTCCGGCAGATATTCAACTCAACAGCGGCAAAGCCTTGGCCAAACTTCATTTCATCTATGCCACCATGAATGCTGGCAAATCGACGCTGCTTCTGCAGGCTGCCTACAATTACCGCGAACGCGGCATGCGGGTCGCGACGCTAATCAGCGCTCTGGATAACCGCGTCGGCAAAGGTTTCATCGGGTCACGGATCGGGCTCAGGGCCGAGGCTGACATCTTCGGTGCGCAGGACGACCTCTTTGCCGCGATCAAGACCGATCACGAGACATCGCCGCTCTCGTGCGTCTTCATCGACGAGGCGCAGTTCATGACGACGGACCAGGTCTGGCAACTGGCGCGGGTCGTCGACATGCTCGACATCCCGGTCATGGCCTATGGGCTGAGAACAGATTTTCGCGGCGAGCTCTTCCCCGGGTCCAAGGCGTTGCTCGCCATTGCCGACGAACTCACCGAGGCGCGCTCGATCTGCCATTGTGGCCGCAAGGCGACCATGGTGGTGCGCATGGGCGAAGACGGCAAGGCGCAGAAGGACGGCGCTCAGGTGCTGATCGGTGGAAACGAGACCTATACCTCGCTCTGCCGGCGTCACTGGCAGCGCGCCTTTGCCGCAGAAGAGGTTTACTCAGCGGCTTGAGGATCATTCAGGGGCGCCAGGCGGCGCCACCTGTTCTTCGATTTTGGTGTTCACGCCAGCTCGACAAATCCGTCCAGCACCCGTTTCTGTCCGGCGCGATCGAAGTCGATCGTCAGCTTGTTGCCCTCGATCGCGGAAATATTGCCGTTGCCGAACTTGATGTGGAAGACGCGGTCGCCCACCGAAAAGCGAGACGGTTCCGATGTCTTGGACTTGGCGACCAGTTCGCCCTCGATGGTCTTGGCGCGCGGACCGCTTTCGCCATAGCCGATGCGCTCCACTGCGTGCCCCGAGCGGTTGCCCCAGTTGTCACGCGTCGCGTCGGTCTTGTTAGCCTGGGCGCGTTTCCATCCTGGCGTCGAATAGCTGTTCTGGAAGGGCTCTTGCTTGTCGAAGCGGGACTGGCCATAGGCGTTGCGACCGTAGCCACCATAGGAGGTCTCGGCTTCGGCAGCCTCGACATGGGCCGGCGGGAGCTCATCAATGAAACGCGAGTGCTTTGTTGACTGCCAGAGGCCATGGATGCGGCGATTTGAAACGAACCAGATATGGCAGCGGCGCTTGGCGCGGGTAATGCCAACGTACGCCAGACGACGTTCTTCTTCAAGGCCGGAACGACCACCTTCGTCAAGGGCGCGCTGATGGGGGAATAGACCTTCTTCCCAGCCTGGGAGGAAGACGGTCTCGAATTCCAAGCCCTTGGCCGAATGTAGCGTCATGATCGAGACGGCATCGAGGTTCTCGTTGTTTTCGGCGTCCATGACCAGAGAAATATGCTCTAGGAAACCGCGCATGCTCTCGAAGGCTTCCATCGAGCGAATAAGTTCCTTCAGGTTGTCCAAGCGTCCGGGAGCTTCAGCGGTCTTGTCATTTTTCCACATATCTATGTAGCCGGATTCCTCAAGAATCTGTTCAGCTAGCTCAATATGTGGTGTGTCTCCAAGTTGCTCCTGCCAGCGACGAAAGTTGGTAACTAGATCAAATATTGATTTTCGAGCTTGCCCCTTGAATTCGTCGGTATCCACTAGGTCGGTTGCAGCCGCGAACAAAGAAATATCTTGCTTTCGCGCGTATTGTTGCATTTTTCCGACTGCGATGTCGCCAAGGCCCCGCTTCGGAGTGTTGATAATTCTCTCAAACTTCATGTCATCATTTGGATTACACAGTACGGAGAAGTACGCGATTGCATCGCGGATTTCGAGGCGCTCGTAGAAGCGTGGGCCGCCGATGACGCGATAGTTCAGGCCGAGTGTGAGGAACCTGTCTTCGAATTCGCGCATCTGGAAAGAGGCGCGGACCAGAATTGCCATGTTGTTCAGCGGGTGCTGGTTGCGCTGGAGCTGTTCGATTTCCTCACCGACGGCGCGGGCTTCTTCTTCCGAATCCCAGGCGGCATGGACAACGACCTTGTCGTCGTTGGGATCAACGCGATCGGTGAACAGCGTCTTGCCGAGACGGCCCTCGTTATGGGCGATCAGAAAGCCGGCAGCACCGAGGATGTGTTCGGTGGAGCGATAATTGCGCTCGAGCTTGATCACCTTGGCGCCCGGAAAATCCTTCTCGAAGCGCAGGATGTTATCGACTTCGGCGCCGCGCCAGCCATAGATCGACTGATCGTCGTCGCCGACGCAGCAGACATTCTGCGGCACGCCCGGCGGGCGTTGGGCAAGCAGTCTGAGCCACATATACTGGGCGGTGTTGGTGTCCTGATACTCGTCGACCAGCACATATTTGAAGCGCTGGTGGTATTCTTTCAGCAGATCAGGGTTCGCTTTGAACATGCGAATCGGGTGCAGCAGTAGGTCGCCGAAGTCGCAGGCGTTCAGCGTCTTCAGGCGGTTCTGGTACGCGGCATAAAGTTCACGGCCCTTTCCATTGCCAAAAGCGCGTGCGTCGCCTTCCGGGATTTGGGCCGGATCGAGGCCCTTGTTCTTCCAGCCGTCGATCATCTGGGCGAACTGCTTGGCGGGCCAGCGCTTGTCGTCTAGTTGCGCATCCTTGATAACTTGCTTGATAAGTCGCACGACATCATCGGTGTCGAGGATGGTGAAATTCGATGAGAGGTCAGCGAGTTCGGCATGGCGGCGGAGCAGCTTCACGCCGATCGAGTGGAAGGTGCCGAGCCATGGCATGCCTTCGACGGCGCCACCGACCAGATGGCCGATGCGCTCCTTCATCTCGCGCGCGGCCTTGTTGGTGAAGGTCACGGCAAGGATCTGGCTGGGATAGGCACGACTGGTCGCGAGAATATGGGCGATGCGGGTGGTGAGCACACGGGTCTTGCCCGTGCCGGCACCGGCCAGTACGAGTACCGGTCCATCGACGGTCTCGACCGCTTCGCGTTGCTCGGGATTGAGGCCTGAGAGGTAGTCGGGCGCACGGGCCTGGTCGCGGGCTGCCATGGCGCGGGCGGCAATGCCGAGACCGCCACCCGCAGGCGCGCCAGCACTCGGGGCAGCGGGCGTAGCCGGCTTGCGTGGTGCTGGCTCCTCATCGAAGAAGGGGATGTCGTCGAAACCGTTACTCATGCGGCTCAATGTAGTGATTCGGGTTGGAAAGGCCAGTGATGGCGTTCTGGTTTCATTCCACCAATGCCCTTGCACACGGGTTTTTGCGTGAGCTTTAGCATGGCACGATCTCCTGGCTGGTTTTGCCCTGTGCAGCCCCAGGTTGACGCCGTCATCACGCCGCTGTGAAAACGCGCGAGATTACAATTCGGTAAGCTTGTCCTTCCGGCATTGCCACTTTCTGTTTGTATCCGATACTAACCGCTACCCAATTCAGTTCTCGGAGTTCCAAATGCCTCTCTGGAAGCAAGCCGCCGTCAGTATCCTGCTGCTTTTCATCGGACTGTGCTCCTGGATCTACCTGTCCCCGGGGGCAGGGCAGACGCTCATTGGCATGGGGGTGCCGCAGGCGCTCGTGGCGCTGGTTTCATCTGGTGATGCAGAAGGCCCAGGGGGCGGGCAGGCGCCTCAGGGAAATACGCGGCAGGCACAGGGCCAAGGTCAGGGTGGCCAGAACCAGGGCGGCCAGAGGCGTGGCAGTCAGGCCATTCTGGTCGCGACGCAGCCGGTCACGATCGGCACGGTCAATGACCGTCTTGGCGCCATCGGCGACGGCGAAGCCATCGAGGCGGTGACCGTGATGCCGCAGACATCCGGGATGATCTCGGAAATCCTGGTCGCCTCCGGACAGTCGGTGAAGAAGGGCGATGTGATCGCCCGCCTCGACCGCGAAGAGCAGATGATCCTCCGGGACCTCGCTGCCGTCGCGCTGCGCAGCGCCCGGGAAAAGGCCGAGTCATATCGCAATCTACAGAGCTTCTCGCGCCTTGATGTGCTCGATGCGAAGATCGCCGAAGAGCAGGCGCAATTGCAGCTGACCACGGCGGAACTGAATCTCAAGCGGCGCGATATCGTGGCGCCGATCAACGGCGTGATCGGGATAATCGGTGTCAGTCTCGGCGACAATGTGACCAACAGCAGCGCCATCGTCTCACTCGACAATCGGACGCAGTTGCTCATCGATTTCTGGGCGCCGGAACGTTTCGCGGTGGCGGTGAAGCCCGGCATGCCCGTCGAGGCGACGTCCGTTGCGCGTCCGGGCCAGACTTTCTCGGGTGAGGTCGAAGCCGTCGACAACCGCGTGGACGAGGCCAGCCGTACGATCCGGATACGGGCCAGGATCGACAATCCGGACGATGTGCTGCGGGCCGGCATGTCGTTCAACGTCGTCATGCGGTTTGCAGGAGACCGTTATCCCGCGGTCAACCCGCTGGCCGTGCAATGGGACGGCGAAGGATCCTTCGTGTGGCAGATCGTCGATGCCAAATCCGTGAAGACCCGCGTGCGCATCATTCAGCGCAACTCCGACCAGATCCTGGTCGATGCTCCACTCAAGGATGGTGATATCGTTGCCGTCGAGGGGCTGCAGCGGGTTCGCGAAGGCGGAGCCGTCGAAGTTGCGGGAGCCGAGAAAGTCCCGTTCGAGGAGGTCGCCAAGCGATGAGTACAACCGAAACCGGATCCGAACAGTCTGGCCGCAGTTTTACAGCTCTCTTCGTCCGCCGGCCGGTGCTGGCTGCCGTCCTCAACACGCTCCTCGTGGTCGCCGGGCTTGCAGCCCTTGCGGGCATCGAGATCCGCGAACTGCCTGACGTCGACCAGCCGGTCATCACCGTCAGCACCGATTACGACGGTGCCTCCGCCGAGACCATGGACCAGGAGGTGACCCGGGTCATCGAAGGGGCCGTCGCACGGGTGAGCGGCATGAAGTCCATGTCCTCGCGTTCGGAATTCGGCTCCAGCCGCACGACACTGGAATTCGGCGATACGGTCGATCTTGCTGTTGCGGCCAACGACGTGCGCGATGCGCTCGGACGCGTGCAGAACCAGTTGCCGGATGATGCCGAGGAGCCGCGAATCGTCAAGGCGGACGCAGATTCCCAGCCGATCATGCGACTGGCCGTGACCTCCAGCACGCTGTCGATGGAAGATCTGACGCTGCTGGTCGAAAACGAGATCTCCGACCGGCTGGCGGCCGTGGAGGGCGTTGCCGATGTCCAGGTCTATGGCGACCAGGAGAAGGTCTTCCGCATCGACGTCAACCAGGCGGCTCTTGCCGGCCGTGGCCTGACGGTCGCGAACCTGGCCACAGGGCTGCAGAATGCGTCGCTGGACGTGCCGGCCGGTTCGCTGCAGTCGCAGACCCAGGACATTGTCGTACGGGCCACCGCAAACCTGACGTCTGTCGAGGATTTCGAGAATGTCCTGATCGGAGACCGGATCAGGCTCGGTGATGTGGCCACTGTCACGTTGGGTCCCGACGAAGGCTCGACATCACTGCGCTCCAACGGGGTGCCCGGGGTTGGGCTTGGGGTCATTCGTCAGGCGCAATCGAACACGCTCAACATCTCGGCCGGTGTTCATGCGGCCGTGGACGCCATGGCAGCTGCGTTGCCGGAGGGGACACGCGTGGTTGTCACCAGCGACGATGCGGTGTTCATCCAGGGCGCCTTGCACGAGGTGGAACTGGCGCTCGGTCTCTCCGCCGCGATCGTGCTTGTCGTTCTCTATCTTTTCCTCAGAGATTGGCGAGCAACGCTGATCCCGGCGCTGACCATGCCGGTGGCGTTGATCGGTACGCTGGTTGCTATCTATCTCGTCGGCTTCTCGATCAACATCCTGACCCTGCTTGCGATCGTGCTGGCCACCGGTCTGGTGGTCGATGATGCGATCGTTGTGCTGGAGAATATCGTGCGTCGCCGGTCCGAAGGCATGGGGCCGCGTGCGGCGGCTGTGCTCGGAACACAGGAAGTATTCTTCGCGGTCCTTGCGACGACGGCGACACTCGCTGCCGTCTTCGTGCCGCTGTCCTTTCTGCCGGGTCAGCTCGGTGGGCTCTTCCGGGAGTTCGGTTTCGTCCTGGCCTTTGCCGTGCTTCTGTCGTCGGTGACCGCCCTGACACTGTGTCCGATGATGGCATCGCGCATGCTGTCTCGCCCTGCTGATCACAACAAGGGGCTGCTGGGTGCCTTCGGCTCGCTGTTCGCCTCCGCCTACAAACGCAGTCTGCACGCCTGTCTCGGCAATCCCATGGTGGTCGTCGTTGTCGCGATGATGTTCTCCGCAGCCGCCTATGGCGCCTTTACCGCGATCCGCAGTGAATTGACGCCACGGGAAGATCGCTCGATGGTGATGATGCGTCTGACCACGCCCCAGGGCTCCAGCCTTGCCTATACGCGCGACCAGCTGCAGCGGGTGGAGGAAAATCTTCAGCCGCTTCGCGACAGCGGCGAGATCCAGAACATCTTCTCGATCTCTGGTCAGGGGGCTTCCAACAGCGCCTTCATGGTCATGACGCTTGCACCATGGTCCGAGCGGGCGCGTACGCAGGATCAGATCGTGCAGGACGTCAACGCCGCGGCGGCTCGTGTGCCAGCCCTGCGCGGCAACGTGTTCCAGACCAACAGTCTGCGGATCCGGGGCGCTGGAAACGGACTGCAGATGGCCCTTGTCGGCTCGACGCATGACAAGCTGACGGGGGCAGTCCTGCAGGTTATCGAGCAGATGCGCGACCGCCCTGAGTTCCAGACACCGCGTCTCGACAACGAGCCGACGCAGGCCCAGATCTCCGTTACCATCGACCGCGAACGCGCCTCGGACCTCGGGATCGACATCGGCGCAATCGGTGCCTCGCTCCAGGCGCTGCTGGAAGGCCGTTCCGTCACCGATGTCTTCGTCGACGGAAACGCGATCCCGGTCCGTCTCGTTTCGAGTACCCAGCCGATCAACGATCCGACAGACCTGGAGAACATCTTCCTGACTACCTCGGACGGCCGGGTGGTGCCCATGTCGACCATTGCAACACTTGAGGAAAAGGCGGTCTCTCCGACGCTCAATCGCGAGCAGCAACTGGCATCGGTCTCCTTCTCTGCCGGTCTTGCCGATGGCGTGACACTTGGGGATGCGGTGCAGGCGGTGACCGAAATCGCGCAACCGCTGTTGCCGCCGGGTTCGCGGCTCATTCCGCTTGCCGAAGCCGCGACGCTGGAGGAGAACAGCTACGGGATGGCACTGACCTTCGGCTTTGCGATCGCCATCATCTTCCTGGTGCTCGCAGCGCAGTTTGAAAGCATCGTCTCTTCGTTGATCATCATGGCGACGGTGCCCCTTGGTCTTGCCTGTGCCGTCTTTGCCTTGGTCGTCACCGGTTCGACACTGAATGTCTACAGCCAGATCGGTCTGGTCCTGCTGGTGGGTGTGATGGCGAAAAACGGCATCCTGATCGTCGAATTCGCCAATCAGCTGCGTGACAGGGGGCTTTCCGTGCGCGAGGCGATCGAGACAGCCTGCACCATCCGCCTCAGACCAGTCATGATGACGATGATCGCAACCGTTCTCGGAGGCGTGCCGCTGGTGTTCGCGCAGGGAGCCGGTGCCGAGGCGCGCATTGCGCTCGGATGGGTGATCGTTGGAGGGCTCGGCGTGGCCACCCTGGTGACGCTCTATATCACGCCCGTCGCCTACCTTCTGCTCGCCCGCTTCTCCAGGCCTCACGCCCATGAGGAGGCGCGTCTGAAGACCGAGCTTGACGATGCGACCCTGAAGATCGCCAATGATCCCGGTGCTCCGCCACGGATTGCCGCCGAATGAGCATGGCGCGCCGGCCTTGCGGCGCGCGCATTCGCCGTCTGGACAATTGCCGGACGCTATCCCATAGCAGGTCGCATCGGCGGTTCGCCGCTGAGACCCATTGCAGTTTCGGGAGGTGCGGATGGCCCGCAAGGATGTGATCGACGGACGGCGCAACGAGGAAGGCATCGCGCAGGCGTTGCCGATCCTGAAGCAGCGATTTGGCGAGCGTTTCCAGACGGGGCAGTCCTTCCGCGAGCAACACAGCCATACCACGACCTATCTGCCCTCGCAGCGACCCGATGGCGTGGTTTTCGTCGAGGGGAGCGACGAGGTGCGGGAGGTTGTCCGCATCTGCGCCGAGCATCGCGTGCCGATCGTCGCCTTCGGCACGGGGTCGTCGCTTGAAGGGCAGGTCAATGCGCCCTGTGGCGGCATTTCGGTCGATTTCAGCCGGATGAACAGAATTCTCTCGGTGAATGCCGAGGATCTTGACTGCACTGTGGAGCCGGGCGTCACGCGGGAGGACCTGAACACATACCTCAGGGATACCGGGCTGTTCTTCCCGATCGATCCGGGTGCGAATGCCTCGCTCGGCGGCATGACGGCGACGCGCGCGTCCGGCACTAATGCCGTGCGATATGGCACGATGAAGGACAATGTCCTGGCGCTCACCGTGGTCACGGCCGATGGTGCGGAAATCCGGACGGCGCATCGGGCGCGAAAATCCTCGGCGGGATACGATTTGACGCGGCTCTTCGTCGGATCTGAGGGCACGCTCGGGCTTATCACCTCAATCACGCTGCGCCTGCAGGGCATTCCGGCGAAGATCGCTGGCGGTGTCTGCGCCTTCCCGTCACTGGAGGATGCCTGCAATGCGGTGATCATGACCATCCAGATGGGCATTCCGGTGGCGCGCATCGAACTGCTTGACGAGATGCAGATCCGCGCTTGCAACGCCTATTCGAGGCTTTCTTATGCCGAGCGTCCGACCTTGTTCGTCGAGTTCCACGGCACCGAGGAGACAGTGGCGCTGCAGGCGGCGCAATTCGGCGAGATCGCGGCTGAATTCGGGGGCGGAGATTTTGTCTATACCGCCAATGCCGAGGAACGCAGCCAGCTTTGGAAGGCTCGCCACAATGCCTATTGGGCAAGCCGCGGCCTCGCACCTGACCTGGCCGCGTTGTCCACCGATGTCTGCGTGCCGATCTCGCGGCTGGCGGAGTGCGTGGCGGAGACACAGGCCGATATCCGCGAACAGGGCTTTCTCGCGCCGATCGTCGGCCATGCCGGTGACGGCAACTTTCACGTCCTGCTTCTTTTCAATGACAAGGACCCGGTGGATGTCGAAAGGGCCGAAGCCTTTATCGAGCGGTTGAACGGGCGGGCGCTTGCCATGGACGGGACTTGTACGGGGGAGCACGGGATCGGGCAGGGTAAGATCAGCTATCTCGAGCAGGAGCTTGCCTCGGCGATGCCGACGATGCGGGCGATCAAGGCCGGTCTCGACCCGCAAAACCTCTTCAATCCCGGCAAGATCTTTCGCCTGTGAGTGCAAGAGCTTGCGGGTTGCCCTGCCGGTGAATTGCGTTACCCTCTCGGCCGTAATCAAGGGAGTGGCATTCAGTGCTCGGACGTATACTGGCAACGCTCGGCGGACTTCTGGTGGTTGCGCTCTTCTCTGCGCTGCTTGCCCCGCTTTTCGTCGACTGGACCAATTTCCGTCAGAAATTCGAAGATCATGCCAGCCAGTTGCTCGGCAAGAAGGTCGTGGTGCATGGTGCGGTGAGTGCGCGGCTGCTGCCATTTCCTTCGGTGACCATGGAGGATGTGACTGTCGGCGCGGATGTCGACGGCACGCCGCTCGTCCGTGTGGCACGGTTCTCTCTCGATGCGGAGCTTGCCCCCTTCCTGTCGGGTGAGGCGCGCATCTTCGATATGCGCATCGATGAGCCAAAGGCACGCATCCGGCTTCTTCAGGATGGCACCCTGGACTGGTTGCGCGGCAGCAAACCCAGCATCCCCGCGCGCACCGTCGTTCTCGAAAAGCTCTCGATCACCGGAGGGACGATCGAGTTCATCGATCAGCAATCCGGCCGTGACAGGACCCTGACGGATCTCGATGCTGCCATCTCGGCCCGCACGCTTGCGGGGCCGTGGGCCGTGGAGGGGCGTGCTGCGCTTGATGGTGAAGCCGGCAGTTTTACGTTGCACACATCGGAGCCAACCGGCACTGCGCTGCCGCTGCGCTTGCGGATTGAGCCGGAGGCGAGGCCGTTCGATCTGCAGCTCGAGGGCGAGGTGGCGATTGAAGCGGGCAAGCCCCATTACGCTGGCACCTTCGGTTCGACGTGGAAGGTCGCAACGGCTCAAGAGACCGTGGAACCCGGCCAGAAGCCTGCTCCGGCACCACGGGTTCGCGGCGAGTTCAAGGTGGCGAATGACAGCGTCACCATCCCGAGCTACCGGCTCGAGCTCGGCGATGCGACCGATCCCTATGTGATCACGGGCGAAGCGAAGCTCGATACGGGCGCCAACCCCGAATTTCTGCTGACTGCGGAAGGACAGCAGGTCGACGTGAACCGGCTGGCGGCCGATGGAAGCCGGGCGAAGACATCCCGCAACGGTGCCATATCCGTCCAGCAGCGCATGGCGCTTTTGCTCGCGACGGCGGCCAGGATCCCGATCCCCAAGGTTCCGGGACGTGCAACGCTGCGTCTGCCGGCGATTGTTGCCGGCGATACGGTGTTCCGCGACCTGCAGCTTGATGTTCGTCCGGCCGGCGACGGCTGGACAGTGGACAAGGCGGTTGGTGTCCTGCCAGGTCGCACGCAGGTGGAAGCGAGTGGCCGGCTGGTGCTCGTCGGCACCCCTTCCTTCGAAGGCCGGCTGCTTGTCGCATCGACCCAGCCTTCGGGGCTGGCGACTTGGATTTCGGGTCGAGTGGATCCAGCGATCCGGGGCCTCGCTTCGACCGGGTTTTCCGCGTCCGTCAATCTGACCCCCGAGCTGCAACGCTTCGAAAATCTGGAACTGGCTATCGGCGCGGAGCCCTTGAGGGGGCGGATCGAAAGGGAAGGACGCAGTGGGGAGGTGGCGAGCCTTTCCGTCGACTTGGCGGGCGAGGGGCTCGACCTTGATGCGGCACGTGCGATCGCCGCGCTGATCGTCGGTGAAGATGCTGAAAGACACCTGCTGGCTGAACGGGTCGCAGCCCGGTTGAAAGTTGATGCACTCAGGGCCTTCGGGGTCACGGCGGAGGATGTGGAAGCCATCGCGACCTACCAGGCCGGCCAGTTGACAGTCGAACGTCTGAACCTTGGCAGCGTTGCCGGCAGCGAAATCCGGATCCGGGGCAGCCTGCGCGACACGGAAAGCCAGCCAATCGGGGAGGGCGAGATCGATATCGTCTCGACCGATCCTGGGCCCTTCCTCAACCTGTTGCGTGATCGTCTGCCGGGCAGCCCGCTCATCAGCCGGTTGGCGGCAAGTGCTGGCTGGTATCAGGAGAGCGACCTGAAGGCCAAGGTCTCCGTCCTGGAAACCGGTGCCGTCAGCCTGGAGGCGAACGGACGCGTCAACAACAGTGGCCTTTCGCTGAAGGCCGGCGCTGCGGATCTTGCAGCGCTGGTTTCTGGTGGTGCACGGACAATCGACATCCGGCTGGAGAACGAGGAGGCACAGGTCCTCTTGGGACAGGCAGGTTTCGATCCGCTGCCATGGGACATCGGCGAAGGGGGCGTGCTGACGCTTGCGATCAATGCCGCCGGTGACGGAAATGCCGACCTCGTGGCCCGTTTTGCAGGGACCCGCACGACCCTGGACGCGACGGGACAACTCACGTCCTTCGACACGTCTCGCCTGCTCGACGGCGCCTGGGAGGTCTCTGTCGAGAGTGCCGATCTCGGTCCCTACCTGATGTCGCTTGGGCTCGCTCTTCCCGAAGCAGCGACGGGCGTGCCGGTTGCTGGCTCATCCCGCTTCTCCCTCGCCGACGGCGGTCTTGTGATCGACAGCCTAGCGGGCAGCATTGCCGGGCAGACCGTGACAGCCGCAGGGCGGGTCGATCTGACCGGTGCTGCTGCGTCCGCTGTCGGAACAGTCGCTCTCGACGAGATGGATCTGGAATGGCTTGCCGAGGCCGTACTGGGTCCTGTGCGCGATCCTGCCACCGGTGCTCTTTCGGGTGCGGCGCTCAGTCCCCAGGCCTTGCCTTTCGATCTCGATCTCGATCTGACCGCCAAGCGTGTCTGGCCTGGGATCGGCGAGGCGATGACCGATGTCTCCGGAAAGCTCACCAACAAGGCCGGCGAGCTTTCACTCGACGAAGTCTCGGCAGGATGGCTCGGCGGTACGGTGACGGGGCGACTCTCCGTTGCGAATGCGGAGGGCAACGGCTTCCTGCAGGCGCGACTTGACCTAGTCGACGGCGATCTGGCCCGGGCCCTGGATACCTTGCGCGTCGAGCGCGGTCTCGTCGCGACCGGCAATCCGACAGGCCGGATGGACATCACCTTTGTCGGGGAGGGCGGGGGCAATACGGCTGCCAGCCTGATTGGTGCGGCAAGCGGCTCCGGGGCGGTTCGCCTCAAGTCCCTGGTCGTCGAGAATCTTGATCTTTCCGTCATGCCGAGCCTGATTGCCGAAGCCGACGCAATTGGCACCGAGATCAACCAGGAGAAGGTGAAGGCTCTGGCGGACGCTCAGGTGTCCGCCGGGAGCTCGGCGCTCGGAGACCTGACCCTGCCATTCGCTCTGTCGGATGGGACGCTGCGGGTTCAGGCAGCGAGCCATCAGACAGCGCAGGCGCGTCTTGATGGCGCGGCCCGCCTCGATTTGCGTTCCGGTTTGCTGGATGCTGACGTCGGTGTTGCGCTGGATCCCGGTGACGCGGGCATGGAAGGGGCGGAACCGAACTTCCGCATTGCGCTTACCGGTCCGGCATTACAGCCGGAGCGTATTCTCGATGTTACCGAACTCACCAATTTCTTCTCCCTGAGGGCTTTCGAGGCCGAACGGCGGCGGGTCGAGGCGCTGCAGGCGAGTGTGCTTGAAAAGCAGAGGCTGCGGCGTGAGGCGGCCCTGGCACGCGCTCGCGACGAGGAGCGCGCCCGCGCAGAGGTGGAGCGCCGGCTGATCGAGGAAGAGGCCCGAGTGAAGGCAGAGGAAGAGGCTGCCGCAGCGGCACAAGCGGCAGCGGCTGCAGCAGAAGCAGCGCCGCTCGCCGATACGTTGCCGGTGCCGTTTGAACCATCTTCGCAGGATGCGCCGGGTGATCTGACGACCGAAACCGTCCCGCCTGCCGCCGTCTTGCCCGTGGCGCCCAGCGAACGGGTTGTGCGCCAGCCCCTCCCGGAGATGCGGTTCGAGGGCTTGCCCGGCGTGGACTGACACCGGCTCTCGCCGGATGTCTGGCCGTCCGGCCTACAGCGCCTGAAGGCTGCCTTGCGCGCGCGACTTCTTGAGTTCCTGCAGCACGAAGAGACGCAGCGCCGAAGACAAGTTCGAACCGACCGGGCGATCCTCATCGATACTGGCAATCAGAGCCGCAAAGCTCATGCCACGCTCGGCTGCGATCACTTTCAATTCGTGGAGAAAGGGATCCTCGACGGAAAAGCTCGTCCTGTGGCCGTGAAGGGTGATCGAACGCTTGCGGATCATGGCGGGCACCGTCGGCAACAGTCGGACATGGTGTCGTGCCCCGTTGGAGGCCGGATCGGTTTCAGTCCTGCTCGGGCTTCTCGATGCGTCCCTGCTCATGCAGGCGAGCGGCCATCTCGTTCTCGGCCCGGGTCAGGCTCTTCTCGCTCTTTGTCCGGCCATGGCTGATGCGATTCTGCTCGGCTGTCGCCTCGCGTTCGCTGCGCGCCTTGGCCTTGCGGAACTGGCGGAGATTGACGACGTCTGCAGCCATTGTCGGTTCCTCGATGAAATAGGCCGGAGCGAGGTCCGGCCTGATCGTCATGGGCTCACTGCTTCTTGCGGAAGGCGTCGAGCGAGACGACAGAGCCTTCCTTCTTCTCGTCGCCCTTCGCCGCTTCAGCGTCCTCCGGCTTGGCAACGGCTTCCAGCGGATAGGCCGTGATTTCGGCCTCCGTCTCTTCCTCGTCGGCCAGCGGCACGTCGAATTCCAGTTCGAAGTTCACCGACGGATCGTAGAAGCCACGGATGGCGTTGAATGGGATTACGAGCTTTTCCGGGGTGTCGGAGAAGGAAAGGCCGATCTCAAACTGGCTGTCCGTTACCTTGAGGTCCCAGAACTGGTGCTGGATGACGATCGTCATCTGTTCTGCATACTTCGATTTGAGATGCTGGGAGATCCGTACGCCCGGCGCGCCGGTCAGGAAGGTGATGAAGAAATGATGATCACCCGGCAGCCGGGCGGTCGCCGCAACCTCGGTCAAAACCTTGCGGATGACACTCCGCAGTGCGTCCTGGGCCAGAATGTCGTAGCGAATATGGTCGTGCCCCATCAGATCCCTGCTTTCCTAATCATGCCGATTTTCAGCGGCTTATGCCATGGCGCGGCGATGCGGAAAAGCCCCGCCGCGTGAAACTGGTTCGGCGAATGTACATCAAATATCGTGCTGCGGGTAGCAGCGAAATCCGACGCAAAGTCACGGATGAGAGAAGAGGGAGAGCTAGGTGAAGGCTTCTGTTGCCAGGTGCCTTCGGACCCCGCCTTGAGGGGCTAACCCCAAGGACTTACAGCGGGTTTCCCGCACCGCCATTAGGCAGCGAGAGCGTAACCCTTAGCGTTGTTGTCGTTTGCAACTACACTTGTGACCCGATAACGGCGGTATCATGCCGAGCAAAAGTTCGATCTTTACGCCCTTGTCGATCCTATTTCGCCCCCATCAAAAGCCGGTCCGAAGAGACTTCGTCACCGACCGGCTTTTGGTGGAGGCGCCGGGTACCGCCCCCGGGTCCAATAGGTTTATTACACCGACCGTTTATTGCCATAGCCGGAGCAAGCCCCGGCATGGCTGATATAGGTGTTTCCGTGACCGATGAAAAGAGGGCGGATGCACAATCGGACGGGCCTCGCTTCGATGGTCACCTGCACTGGTTGCGAAAGACGATGTAGTCGCCGGTCTGATCACTGAAATACTTGATCACGTAGCCCTTCTGGCCGCCGTCACCGACCGGCACTCTGCATCGCAGTCCCCATTGGGTCTGTCGGCAGGCTTCGACGAGGAAGCACTGCCCGACGGCGAACTTGCCGATCACGGGGCTCTTCATGTCTTCCTTCGAGCGGATGTTGAGCTGATTGAGGGCCTGGACGCGGACCGGTCCGGATGCCGTGCGCGGCGGCGTGACGTCTGCTGCCTGGGCGCAGAGATCATTGTCGTAGCGGCGATAGCAGTTTTCGCGGCGACCGGTGGCAGGCTTCTGGGCCTGGGCCGGGCTACCGATGCGCTGACCGCTCGCCGGCTTCAGGGTGACCAGACTGCCGTCGTTCAACTGTCCTGCCAGCACACCGCGCCCCGCCCGCAAAGTGGCGATACGAAAGTTGTTCATTCCCATAATGGTCACGCTGTTGCCGTTCGCAGCCCAGCTCCAGGCAAACGACATCGGTCCAACGCAGGTGAAGGTGGTCGCCTTCAACTGGCCACCCATCGTCTGACCAGAAAGGTTTATCTTGCAGGCCCCGAGCGGGCCGCCCTCGACGACCCAGTCGCCGACATAGGCTTGCGGCGACTGCGCAGCGGCCGGCGCCGACAGGGCCAGCAGCCCCAGAACCAGTGAAATTGCCGCAATTGCCGAATGCCTGATCATGCTGTCCTCCGTCTTTCGCGGCGCCAAGCACTGCAGGCCGCATGGAAGGTGCATGCATCAATGATGCCCGCGCGGCTTCAAAGTCCAAACTCTGCAGGCATCGGCGTCGAGACGTCTCAGGGCTGGCAGTCTCATCGATCCATCGACATGCGTGCGGTTCGAACGGGGAAAAACTTCCGACCGCATTGGATCACTGCAGCGGAGGCGGTAGTATGTAACCAACAGCGACTCATGATGGACCCCCATGCACCAGTATCACGACCTCCTTCGCCACGTGCTGGAGAACGGCAGCGACCGCGGCGACCGTACCGGTACGGGCACGCGCTCCGTCTTCGGTCACCAGATGCGTTTCGACCTCGCCGACGGATTTCCAGTTGTCACGACCAAGCGGCTGCACTTGAAGTCGATCATCCATGAGCTGCTCTGGTTCCTGAAGGGCGACACCAACATCCGGTACCTCAAGGAGAACGGGGTCAGCATCTGGGACGAGTGGGCGGATGAAAATGGCGATCTCGGCCCGGTCTACGGCGCGCAGTGGCGCTCCTGGCCAGACTATGACGGCGGGCACATCGACCAGATGGCGCGGCTCATCGAAAGCCTCAAGACCAATCCGAATTCGCGTCGGCACATTGTGACCGCCTGGAATCCGGCGCTTGTCGACGAAATGGCGTTGCCGCCCTGCCATTGCCTGTTCCAGTTCTACGTGGCAGACGGGCGTCTCTCCTGTCAGCTCTACCAGCGTTCTGCCGACATCTTCCTCGGCGTACCTTTCAACATCGCATCCTATGCGCTACTGACGATGATGATGGCGCAGGTCACGGGGCTGGAGCCGGGCGATTTCGTGCATACGCTGGGCGACGCGCATCTTTATGCCAACCATTTCGACCAGGCGAAGCTGCAACTGACGCGCACGCCGAAGGCGCTTCCTGTCATGAAGCTCAATCCCGAGATCAAGGATCTCTTTTCGTTCAGGTACGAGGACTTCACGCTGATCGGCTATGAAGCCGATGCCAGCATCCAGGCACCGATCGCCGTCTAGGCGGGGCGAGGGCATATCCGGCATGGGGCGCATCAAAATCATCATCATCGTGGCCGTGTCGGAGAACGGGGTGATCGGCCGTGACGGCGACATGCCATGGAGGCTTTCGACCGACCTGAAGCGGTTCAAGGCGCTCAGCATGGGCAAGCCGCTGGTGATGGGGCGCAAGACGTTCGAATCCGTCGGCTCCAAGCCTTTGCCGGGACGTCCTCATGTGATCGTCAGTCGCAGCCACAGCTTCGATATGCCCGGTGTCGAGACGGTAGGAAGTCTGGAGGCAGCGTTGGAACGCGCCACTGTGCTCGCCGAACAGAGCGGTGTTGACGAGGTCTGCGTGGTCGGTGGTGGTGAGATCTATCGTCAGGCGATCGACCTTGCGGATGTGTTGCATGTCACGCATGTCGAGACCGTTGTCGACGGGGACACCACGTTTCCTCCTGTAGACCCCGGGACATTCGAATGCATCGCGGAAACACGCATTCCGCTCGGCG